>JANOHG010000624.1:0-6105 GCA_031406375.1 Archangiaceae bacterium
GCAGTTCCCTCCGCGCGGGCGAGCCCGGTGACCGAGTGACCCGAAGCTGGTCACGACGAGCCCAGCGACGGTTGTCCTGTTCCAGCGCAACGGCGGCCAAGCCGCTCTTCAGCTCGGAGAGCCGGTCGCGAATTTTGCGGCGGTCGAGCTCGACCGCCGAATCACCGGATCCACGACCCTGCTGCCGTTCGCTCTTTCCCGTCGACTCGCGCAATCGGGGAGCCAGATAGTTGAGTCGCGCAATCTCGACCTGCATCCGCGCCTCGCGGCTTCGCGCGTGGCGATGAAAGATGTCGACGATGACACCTGTTCGATCGAGCACCTGGGCCGCGGTTGCCTTCTCGAGGTTTCGCAGCTGGCTGGGTGACAGCTCATGATCAACGACCACCACCGTCGGTCGCGGCCCTAAGGTGACCTCGGCTGTCGCTTCCACCTCGCCCGCTTTAGCCTCGGCTTCCTCCTCTTCGAGCTCCCACTTCTCACGTGCTTTCGAGGTTCGATCGGCGGCTCCGGAAGCAACCACACCTGGGCCGCCGGTGAGGTTCCCCAGTTCCTTGAGCTTTCCCGTACCAAGAACCGTTCCCGACGCCATTCCTCCTCGACGCTGAGTGAGGGTCGCCACCGTCTCGTACCCAAGCGTGGTGACCAGTCGACCCAGCTCGGCAAGATCTGCGGCGTGATCGGCGTCGGTGACGCCCGGAAGTTGAACGCCGACGAGAACTGCACGGGGCCGCGCGGGGATGGTGTTCGACATCCTTTGCTCGTAACACCTACCGCTGCCACCTGGCCCGGGAGTAGACCACCGGCATGAAGGCAATCTTGTTCGGCGCCACCGGGATGATAGGCCAAGGCGTCTTGATGGAGTGTCTGGCAGACCAAGAAGTAGAGTCGGTTCTCGCGGTCGGACGCGGACCCAGCAACGCCAAGCACCCGAAGGTCACCGACCTGATTGTCGCCGACATGTTCGACTGCCAGTCGGTCGCGCCTTCGCTGGGGGGCTACGACGCGTGCTTTTTTTGCCTTGGGGTGTCGTCCAGCGGAATGAGCGAGGCCGACTACACACGCGTCACCTACGACTTGACGATGTCGGTCGCAGCCTTGGTGTTGAAAGCCAACCCGAAGCTCACCTTCTGTCTCATCTCAGGCGCAGGCGCCGACAGCACCGAGAAGGGCAGTTCGATGTGGGCCCGCGTGAAGGGCAAGACCGAGAATGCGCTGCTGAAGCTTGGTTTCAAAGCGGTCTACACGTTCCGACCGGGGGTCGTTCAGCCAATGAGAGGCATCAAGTCGCGCACCGGTTGGTATCGGGCGCTCTACTCCTCGATTGGATGGATGTTGCCGGTGGTGAAGGCGGTTCTTCCGAGCAGCGTGACGACCACCGAACGGGTTGGCCTGGCGATGATCAACGCCGTCAAGAAGGGCTACTCGACGCCGTTTCTCGAAACCCGCGACATCAATCGGTTGGCTGGCGTGCAACCGGGGAAGATCCCCCTTCAGCTCTGAACGACCGGCTACCTCTTCTTGAGGTTCGACTCAAACAGGTGCGCCTAAAGTTTCAGCCGCGCGTCGAGACTTCAGTGCTCGGCCGGCGTCGCGCGTGACAAGGACTGGCTTTCGACCCAGCGGAAGATGAGCTCGTTCGCGAGGTCGGCGCCCTCTTCGTCAAGGTGAAGGTGGTCGGCGAGAAGACGAAACCCGTTGGCGCGCCCGATGCGCGTGAAGTCCCAGCCCAATATTGTGCGCCGCAGAATGGCTCCCATCATCACCGGCATCAGCCGATCGAAAGGCGGCGATTTCGTTCCGTCAAACGTCCCCAGCCGCGCGACCAGCGCCGCGTGAAGATCGATAAGCGCCACGTCCTCGGCCTGCGACACCTCTCGAACGACTTCGTTGAAGGATGAGGCCTGAGCCCAGGCGGCGTCATCGCGCCGCACGCCGATGAAGGGAATCGTCACCAGCGAGATCTTCGCCTTTGTCTCTGCCTTCAGCCGCTGAACGACGGCCTGCAGGTTCTCGCGGTACCAGCTGCGATCCGGCAAACGGGGCAGCTTCTGTTCCCGATACCGTTTCGCTGACTCTTCAGAAAGAGACGCGACAGCGTCATTGGTCCCGATCAGAACGGTGACCAATGCGGGTTGGCAGGCGATGACGGCATCGAGACGCTGGCGAAGATTCCAAGCGAGGTCTGCGTTGATGCCGGCATTCACAACGTCCCAGTTGCTTCCCAGCCGCTTCAGCAACAGGTCGACGAAGCTCGCGCTCGCCCGCCCATGCGTGATGCTGTCACCGGCGCAAACCAGCACCGGCCGACCGGTCGCAGTCGGCCGCGAGAGGAAGCGGGTGGGCGAATTGCTTGGCGGCCGCCGCAGGCGAACGAATGCGAGTGCAAAGGTGCCGAAGGCGGCCAGAGCGACCAGAGCGACGCCGCCGAACACCCCAAGCACGATGGCCATCGTCCCATTCTGCCTGAAACGCTCTGGCCCGCCACGACTCAAACAATACCGCCCGCCCGCACCGACTTGATGCGCTCGGCGCGGGTCTGCGCCCGACACCAGGCCGCATTCATAGCAACGTCGTGCAGAATTGCCGCAATCGAGGAATCAGCCATCGTAGCTTTGTGGTTATCCAACTTCGCCGGGGTCGGACTTGAATCGCGAAACGATGAACCGCTTGCTGACGGTGGGCGCGCAGAACGGCGCCTCTGACATTCACTTTCGTCCGGGCGACCCGCCGACCTACCGGGTCAATGGTGTGTTGCGCACGCTGAAAGGGGAAAAGCTCAGCTCCGTCGACACCCGCGAAATTGCCCTGACGATGTTGGGTTCTGACGAGCTGCAAAAGGACATCGACAAGATTCAAGAGTTCGACGGTTCCTACTCTGTGCCGGGGGTGTCTCGCTTCCGCATCAACGTCTACCGTCAGCGGGGATCGCTGTCGGTGATCATGCGAATCATCTCTAGTGAAATCCCCACCATCGACTCGCTTGGGCTGCCAACGGTGCTGAAGAAGATTGCCACTTCTGAGCGCGGCCTCGTGCTCGTCACCGGAGCGACCGGCTCGGGGAAGTCGTCCACGCTCGCCGCGATGATAGACCACATCAATCGCAATGAGTCGCTGCACATTTTGTCGATCGAGGATCCGATCGAGTTCCTTCACAAGAACATCAAGTCATCAATCTCTCAGCGAGAGATCGGAACCGACACCGCGAGCTTCAACGTCGCGCTGCGGGCCGCGCTGCGACAGGACCCCGACGTCATCCTCGTCGGAGAAATGCGCGACACCGAGACAATCGACATCGCGCTCAAAGCCGCCGAGACAGGCCACCTCGTCTTCAGCACCGTGCACACCACCGACGCGGCAAAGACCATCGGCCGACTGGTGTCCGTGTTCCCCGCTGAGGAACAGACGATGGTGAGGATGCGTCTGGCAGACTCGCTGATGGCTTCGGTCTCTCAGCGGCTCCTGCCCAAGAGCGATGGAAAGGGGCGCGTGGTGGCGCTCGAGATCATGATCCAGACCGAGACGATTCGCGAGTTCATCCGCGCGCAAGAGCGAACGATCGGGTTGAAGGACGCCATCGAGAAGGGGCGCACTGCCTACGGCATGCAGTCGTTCGACCAACATTTAAGTGAGCTCTACAGGGCAGGCGTCATCTCAATCGAGGTCGCGAAGTCTGCCGCCAGCAACCCGGCCGACTTCGAGCGCGCGCTCAACTTCGAATAGCCACGATGAAAAATCCCTCGAGCGCTTCGTCTCGCAGCAACTCGAGCGTGCCCGTCTCGACAACACCCGAGGGCCGCTGTTCTACAGCGGTTGACCTCGGTCATGATTTCTTGACCGCCAAGTCACCAATCTGCACCGCGGCCTGGCGCACCTCGCAGAAGCTGTGCGCCAGGATTGGCATCAAGTAGCCAAGGCACACCTTTCGCCCGGTGATCGCTTCGTGGCTGTTGCGTCCACCGTTGAAGACCGTCCCGATGGTGGCCGGATACGACATCGCGCTTTCGTTCTCCGCGTGAGGAGCCCGCAATCCGGATTCTCGCTTCAGTACCGTACCCCAAACCCCGCTGGTCGTTGCAGCCCTTCACAGCTAGACGTAGCCGGTGTCGAAGAGCGTGACGCCGACAGACGCCTCGAACCGAACCGTGGTGCCCACCGGTGGTGGCTCGCCGTCTACCTCGACCATCACGACGCTCGGACCCAACCGCAGACCGACGAAACCGCCGTCGCCGAGCTGCTGGACACTGGCGACCATCACCACGTGCTGCGCACGTCCGGCAATCGGTGTGCGCTCGGATTGCTGACCGCCTTCTCGTGGTTGGCCACGGCTGCGCGGCGTGAGTTCTCGAACTGAGAAGCTGCAGCCGGCGCCTCGGGTTACTTCCACCTCAGCCAGTACCGCGACGTGCAGGTATCGATGGCCTGCGCGTGGGCAAACACGTCCTTGCCGCCAGCCATCTCGACCACGCAACGGAAGACCTGGGGAAACAGGTGCGGCACGAGCGGGCCCAGCAGCCCCGGAGGGTTGCCTATCTGCAGTGTGCAGGACGTCGATGACCGCTCGACCACGTCCAGCGTCATCCCGGCGAAGAAGCTCGACCAGCGCTTCTGCGCTCCGTCGATCACCATCTTCGGGGACACCAGCGTGAACAACAGCCGGTAGAACGGCCCGCTGAAGAGGTCGCGGTTGTAGAGCAGGATCCACTTCTCAAAGCCGGCGAGATTGCGCGTCGCGGCGAACTGCACGTCGTAGGCGATCGAAATCATCGAATAGAAGTGGACCTTGGGGATCCACCGCGCGGGCGCCCCACCAGTCAGGAAGGCATTGAGCGACGCCGGCAGCTCGGGCACGGGCTGCTTGAGCGGCAGGAGCTTGAGCACGGCTGTCAAGCTTGCGCTGGAGCCCAGCACCCGAGGATACGAATCGATGCCTTCCGGGAGCTGGCCGAGGTACTCGTTCAACATCGGAAACCCGGCGAGCGAAGCGGTCATACCCAATTCTACGGCGAAGAGCGGGCGGTTGGCATTTGGCGACGTTCAACTGCGGATGCTTCTGATTGGAGTTGTGCCGCACCGGCTGTGTTGTTTTCGGGGTCGTGCGTCGCTTGCCCGCGCCTCTCATTCGGCCCGTGACGGGTGTGTGACTTGCGGCACATGCCCGCGGCAATGCGCGCTCGTACAACGAGCTCACAATGAAAACCTTCAAACTCTTCAGCGTCGCCCTGGTTCTCGTCTCGACTTCGGCCCTTGCCTCTCCTCGGCTCTTCACCTCAGACGTGCTGGCGCGTGAAGCGCTCACCCGCGTTCGGCTGACCTTTGATCGCTACAATCATCGGCTCACCGACTATTCGCAGGCGCAGATCGACAAGAACCTGGCGTCAGCGAAGAAGTTCCTCACCCGCTTCGAGGCGGTGGATTCGACCGGGTTCTCCGAGCAGGACGCGCTCACCCGGACGTTGATGATCCGCAACCTGCGCGAGCTGCTCGACAACGCGAAGTTCAAGGCGTGGCAGATGCCGGTCGATTACCTTCTCGGGGTTCGGGCTCGGCGGACATAGATAAACGCTAGCGCGATGGCAAAAGGATCGCGCTGGCTACCGCGCGACAGACAAGGAACCGCAGCGCCTTCTCAGCTGGGTGAACGGAACGCCGCGTCCGAGATTTCCATCGGCGACGAGTCTTCGAGCTGCGACATCTTTGCCATCGACTCGATCTGCGGAATCACGTTGCGTGCGTACCAAAGCGCCGAAGCGCGCTTGCCTTCGTAGAACGCCTGATCGGGATCCGACGCACCAAGCTTGGCTGCGGCCGCCTCTGCCTTGACGCCTGCGTCCAGCAGCAGCCAACCCACCGAAAGCCGCGACATCATGTCGAGGAAGCGGTTCGCGTTCAGCGGCACCAGGGTGACCTTGTCCGACTGCGACCAGCCCAGCATCTGCATCGCCGCACCCGTTACCGCCTCGGATGCCAGCGCCAGCGCGGCGACCTCTTTGGCGAACCTCGGATGCGCTCGGTTGGCGTCGACGAACGCCGCGATGTCACCCATGAACGCCTGGAAGTTCGCGCCGCCGTTCTGCCCGAGCTTGCGACCGACCCGCAAGGGCG
>JANOHG010000625.1:0-11130 GCA_031406375.1 Archangiaceae bacterium
TGACGAGTCAGCGGTTCACCTGAGCTCAACCCCGCAGCAGGCAAGTCTTGGGACGATGCCAACGACGGCTCTGGCAGCTTCTGCGGGGCGGGGGCGTGGCTCATCGACAACGCCGAAGCGGAAGGCGGCTTCCCGTCGAGACGAGGGTTGGTCATCAACGAGTGCAGCTCGGTGTCGTTGCCGCTGCTATGGGCAGCGACGCTTGCTGGGGTCCGAAAAGGTGCCCACGGATTGCTCGACTCGAAGTTTTCACCCAGCATTTCCGCGTCGAGGCTGCTGCCCAGCTCTTGCTTGAAGTACTTGGCGACGCCGTCGGGGGTGGAGCGCAGGCCGGCGCCAATCATCGCGGTTTCGATATCGGCGCCGAACTCGCCCGCAGACTGGTAACGGTTCCCGGGCAATGTCGCCATTGCCTTCATCATCACCTCAATGATTTCGGGCCCGAGCCACGGGTTCAGCACCTTGGGGTCGCCCGCAAGTGTCCCGGCGAGAATCGCGTTGATGGTAGCCGCGGGAGGGTGGCTCGGAACATGAAACGGCGATGTTCCGGTCAGCAGCTCGAAGAGAACCACTCCCAACGAGTAGACGTCACTGCGTTCGTCGAGCCGTTCGCCCATGATGCTTTCGGGCGGAATGTAGGCGAGCTTTCCCCTGAGACCATTTCCAAGTGGGGTGCTATCGGCTCCAATCTCTCCGATAACTTTCGCTATCCCAAAGTCTGACAGCTTTATCGCTCCATCAAGCGATATTAAAATGTTGGCAGGACTGACGTCCCGATGGAGGACCGGGTACGGCACCCCCGTGGGATCAACATAGCGGTGGGCGTACTCGAGCCCGGCGGCGATCTCAGCCACGATCCGAAGCGAGTGCTCGATGGGCAGACCCTTGTTGACATTGCTCAACATCAGCATCAACCGGCGCAGGTCAGGCCCACGGACGTACTCCATGGTGATGTACGGGGTGCCCTCGAAATCTCCCAGGTCGTAGACTTGGACGATGTTCGAGTGAGTCAGGCGCGCGCCAGACCGGGCTTCGCGGAAGAGCATGTTAATGAAACTTTCGGACTCGGCGAACTTGGGGAGAATCTTCTTCAGCACCACGTACTTCTCGAAGCCTTGGAGCCCTAGCTGGCGCACCAGGAAGACTTCGGCCATGCCTCCCACTCCGAGGCGCCTGAGGATCTCAATCTTCGTCTTCGACTTCGACTTCCTCGTTCTCTTCTTCGTCGGCGACGATCCCGCTAAGAGCCGAAGGTCCTCTGGCACCATCATGATGGGGGTGTGATCAACATCACCCGCATCAGGAACGGCATCGAGCGCGTCGATCGGCTTGGGAACCCCTGCCCCTTGCGCCTCGTAGGGCGCCACACCAAATTGCTGCAACAACTGCGACTGCAACTCGTGCGTACCCATTTTACCGACGTCGTGCCGAAGCGGTGGCACCGGCGCACTGGGTGGCGCCAGAGGAAACTTGATCGAGTCGGGGGTGAGGGCTGTGAAGTGAACCGTCATTCCGCTCGTCTGATCGCTCGCCGTCACGACCGCGTCGCCCAATACGAGGGTCGCTCCGGATTGTGACAACAGTCGGAGGATCAACCTCGTACCGAGGGGTGCAGGCTCGATTGAGGGAAGCAGGATCCCCTTGACGCCCACGGTCTTCGCAAAGAGGCTCAGAAAATGAGTCTCGTCGCGGCACTCTAGCCTGTGGCTGATTTCGGGCGGACCGAGCTTCGGGTTTCCGCTTTGGTTGCTCGCCATTGCTCCCATTTTACACTTGCCTGGCTGATCGAACAGCGACAGGCGCTCAACATCGTTGACCGATTCCACATCACAAGCAAACGCGAACCTGCCCACCTTTCCGTCGCAGCGCCGACACCGCGCCAAAACGACAGAGGACAGCTGCGACCTCGGTTCGACTGTTGACTCGTTCATGTGGCACCGGCACGGGTGCTCTCATTGAAGTTGACAGGTTCCGAGGCTCGCAGTTTAGAGAGGCAAAGGATGAGCGCCGCGAAAAGGCCAGAACCGCAGCAGCGGAGACTCGGCGGCACACCACGTGCGCACCCCTTCGGATTGACGCAAATCACACCGGGCTGGCGCAAAATTGCAAGGATGGCGGTGGTGGGCGCCGTGTGCCTGAGTGCCGGGTGCACGAAGGAAACCACGGCACCGCTGCCGAGCGCAGCGGTGCTGGCCGGGCTGGTGGCGACCTGTGCAGAAGCGCGGCGCGTCGAAGTGAAGCGATGGGGAGAAGCCTCCTGGCAGCCGGCAACCGTGGGCGCAGCGTTTCGCGAAGGTGATTGGGTGAGAACGGGCGCCCAAGGGCACGCGCGCATTGCGTTCGCGGCAGGCGGCAGCCTGCGGCTCGGCTCCGAGTCGATGGTGATAATTCGACTCGGGCCGCGCGACGGTGGTGGCGCCAGTCCCGTGGTGGCGATGGTCGCCGGAGCAGCGACCGGGACCTCGGGCCCCGATGAACACTCCTTCCTCATTCAGGGCCCCGACAGCGCGCAGTTCCAGTTGGTGGGAGCACCGGGGAGCCCCCTCGACTTCCGCCTTACCGCGCACGACGCAGGAGTCGAGGTAGCGGTCTCCAGCGGAGCGGCGACGCTCGAAGGAGCGACTGGGCAGGCCCAGTTGGCACTGGGTCAGGCGGTTGATCTGGGCGGAAAGGGTTTGCTGTCGGACGTCGTTCAATTGCCCATCGCACCACTCAGCCTCAGCCCCGGAATCGACACCCGGGTACGGTGGACCAGCGGGATGGCAATCACGTTGGCCTGGAAGCCCGTACCGAACGCGGCCCAATACCGGGTGCAAGTCGGAAGGGATCTGGCAATGTCCGACGTGGTCGAATCGATGGACACGGTCGCAGCCACGTACTTCGTGCACCCACCGTCGCTCGGCGTGTACACGTGGCGGGTCGCGTCCCAAGATGTGGCCGGCAGAGTTGGAGAGTATGGCTTCACGCGAAGAATCTTCTGCGAAGGAGAGGAGCCCACTGACCTCTTGCTTTCTCCTGCTCCGGACGCCGTGGTGCTCTTCTCAGACGCCGCCCCGCCGATCGTCTTTTCGTGGACGGGGGCTGACCGAGCGACATCGTACCGTCTGGTGGTCTCGCGCTCTGCAGAGCTGAGTTCGGCGGTAACTTGGAAAGCAGCCCCCAGTCAAACGATTACCGTCCCCGGCCTGACTGCGGGCGTGTACTACTGGGGTGTCTACGTCGAGGGAGGCGGGGAGAAGGCGAACAAGCCGATCTTCGTCGCCCCCCGTAAGTTGACGTTGAAAAAAGTCTCGAAGGCACTCCTCGATGCGCCCAAACAAATCGGAAACTGGGGAGTCCCTACAGAATGAGGCTGTCGCTCGCAATTGTTCGACAACGTGTTGCTTCCCCAAGAGTGCGCCGCACCGCAACGACGGCGGCGGCGCTCGTCCTTGCTGGCCTCGTCACGAGCTGTGCCCATACCCAGCCGGTGCTCGACGCAAGGCCCTCGCTTCAGCCGGAGGCGCCGTTGCCCCTGCAGTCGCCATCGCCGCCAAAGGAACTTCCTGGCCTTTGGTTTCGAGTGGTACCTACCGACGCAGACGTGCTTGTCGATGGCAAGCATTACGGAACCGTTGGTGAGTTTGCCGCGCCTGCGAAGGTGTTGTTGCTTAGTCCCGGAATTTATCAGGTGAGCCTGAAGAGGGTTGGCTACGAGACCTTTCGGGCAGAGATTTCGATTGGGCAAGGAAGTGAGTTGATTGAAGCGATGATGTTGAAGCAGCCTTGAGCACGTTGACTACTCTTTTCCCCGTGTCTGAAGCTTCGTCTCGGCGGCAACGAATCTCGTCAAGCCTCGACCCAAGACGATCCAGCCCGGGTTGCCGTTGCTCTTGAACTGACCACCGAGCGCGGCGATGCCGAGCATGGCATCTCGCATGGTAGGCTCGTTCGGCACGAAGTGGCCTCTTTCGACCAAAAGGGAGCGGAGAAGCAGGACCTCTTTTTCATCGAAGACGCGGGCCGCTGGCCCGGGCCGGTTTGAACAACCGAGGTCGCGCAAAACGACCAGGCGCCATGCCATCGGAACGAAGTTCGCGAGCGCCCGAAGAAGGCCGCCATTGGGGGTCAGCGCGGAAGCGTCAGCGGTTGTTGGGCGACTAACCCCTGCGCCGCCTTTAACCACGCCTTGCGGCCTGCCGCGTGCTGCGCGTACTGGCTCGGTTGAGGGGACCCGTCGCGTGTCGACGGCCCTGCGCGGTAGCGGTTGTGGCTCGAACTCTTCCGTCTTCGTGTCAGGCGTCTCGGTCTTGCGCTTAAGATCGGCCAGCCCTTGGGCGGCGATCTCAGCGCTCGTCCTGACACCGACTTGCGCGCTGATCTGCCATGGCATGTCTTGGAGCTTCGCCTCGCTCTCTGCTTCCGAATTTACTCGAGTTTCCTGTACCTCCCAGGGACTCGAACGAACCCCCGTCGACAGCATCGGAAACTGCGGGATCCTCGGTTCGTTCACGCCCGGCACCGGCCGCGACGGTCGGGGCCCGCACCGCGGCACAGACGGCGGCGGTGGTGGCGGCGGTCGGGGAAGGTTGGACGGCACCTCCTTGCTGTGCAACGCGTCGTCGCGCACCGCTTCGAGGTGGGCATCCGGGTTCTCCGCAGTCGGCTGTTCGTCCCAGGGCGATGGCGGAGGAACCTCAGTTGGCTGGCTGACCACCGGAACCTTCGGGCCCGGAATCGAACGAGCGCCAGCAGCCGCCGAACTGCCAGCCGGCATTCCTACCAGCGCCTTGACCTTGTCGAGCAATCCCTGATTCTCGTGCGGCGAAAACACGTGCGTGTTGGCGCGGGCAGCTGTGGCACGGTTCTCATCGAGGAGCTCGACGGTGCTGACGAGCAACATCACTGGAATGTGCTCGGTGGCGGAATCGTTCTTGAGCGCCTCGCACAGCTCGTAGCCGTTCTTGCCAGGCATTGCGCAGTCGGCGAGCACGATGTCCGGACGCAGCTCGCGCGTGCGATGAATGGCATCAAGTCCGTTGTCGACGATGGTGAGCGAGAACTCTTCGTGAGCGAAAACCAACCTGATGACATCGCGATTGGTCACTGAACCAGCGGCGATCAGTATTGACTTGCTCACAATCCTCCAGACCAAGGCCAGGCTGTGCCACCTCGGGAGAAGCGCACTATTGCATGCCGAAAGTCGAAGTACAGCTGGCCGGAAGCTGGCCGATTCGCTTGCCGCGCTCAAACCAACCAGAGGCTTCCCCGACGGGCTTGATGGGCATTTTTGGTGCAACTTTGTTGATGTCTCCCAAGGTCTCCGTGGCTACGGGATGCGCAAAACGCGCTGATGTGTGTCAACTGGTGCCTGACCTGGGTCGGTGTGAGACGAATCACCGCTGGCCGTGTCTTGTGTTTGGGAGCCACAAACACAATGACGAACGAGAAGTTGAACCCGCTGTTTCGAAATCAACAAGGCACTGCCGGAATCGGTGGTTTGCTAATTGTCGCCAGCGTGTTGGCGACTTGGCTGGTGGTGGGCTTAGTGATGTGGAACGCCTACCTCACGCCGCAAGTTCGCGAGCCGGAGCACTGTCAGGTGCTGTGCCGGCAGCTGCCCACCCAGCACTCGAAGAGCTGACAATGCCGCGATGTCACCGGCGTGTGCGGATTACCAAGGCACGAGGGAATAGGTACGAGCCCGATAAACGGTCTTTCGCGTACCGAATGACAGCGTTCGAGCGATCGCTGTCAAAGTAGGCGAATGGATCGCATCGAGTTGATGGCGATGTACGTGCGAATCGTCGAGACGGGCAGTTTGTCGGCAGTAGCGAAGGAGCTGAACACCACCCAACCGACGGTGTCGAAGCGGTTGGAGCACCTCGAGAAGCACCTCAAAGTGCGGCTTCTCGCGCGCAACACGCATGGTGTGCGGCCCACCGAGGCGGGCCAGCGGTACTACGAAGCGAGCAAGAAGCTGGTCGCCGATGTCGGGCAGCTCGAGTCAACGGTAGCGCGTGGTCGCGAGCGGGTGGGTGGGCGCTTGCGGTTGAACTTCCCGGTTGCGTTCGGCCACCAGGTGTTGACGTCGATCGTGTGTCGGTTCCACGACGTGCACCCAGAGATTTGCGTCGAGATGTCCCTAACCGATCGCCAGGTTGACCTGGTCGAGGACGGAGTGGATGTCGCCGTGCGAATTGGGAAGGTGAACGACTCTTCGGTGATCGCGCGTCCCCTCGGCCGGCTGGATGCGGTCTTGATTGCGACGCCGTCGTACCTCGTCAAGCACGGCGCGCCGACGCGCCCCGAAGAGCTGATTGGGCATACCTTTCTTCGGTACGACACCTCGACGGTTGAGTTGTTGTTCGGGCCGAACGGGGCGAGCTACGCGCTCGAGGTCGACCCGTGGCTCAAGCTCGACAATTCGTCGGCGCTGAAGGAGGCGCTGCTGCTCGGAACGGGGATTGGGAGAATGGGCCGCACCCTGGTTCAGCGTGAGCTCGCCAGCGGAGAGTTGGTGCAGGTATTGCCGGGTTGGGGGCCTGCGCTTTACAGCGTGTATGCTCTGTACCTTCCGACGCGGTTTCAGCCCGAGAAAATAAAGGCGTTCGTCGCGTTTCTGATCGAGGCGATCAAGGCCCTGCCTGGGTGGTCGCCCCCGAATTGATGGCGCGCTGACGCAAGCAGCCTGAAGCCTTTGATCGACGTCGTCATCGAAATGCCGCTGTTGAAAATACCCGGTGACACTTTTCGAGACAGCGGTGGTTACACCATGAAAGGAGAGTGTGGTGGGACTCGACGTCGCAGCGCTGTATGAGAAGTACGGGCCGATGGTGCTCCGTCGGTGCCGGCGCTTGCTGCGCGATGATGCCCAGGCCGCCGACGCCATGCACGATGTCTTCGTTCGAGTCTTGAAGTCCAATCGGCGGCTCACCGGCCAAGCGGTGTCGTCGCTGCTGTACCTAATCGCAACCAACGAGTGCCTCAACCGGATCCGGGGTCGGCGCCGGTCGCCAGCGGATGCGCACGAGGCCCTGCTCAATGAAGTGGCGAATGCCGATGACCTCGAAGGCCGCACGCTCAGTCGCGCGCTGCTCGACACGGCCTTTGGGCTCGAGCCGGTGTCAACCCGGACGATCGCAGTTCTGTACCACCTCGATGAAATGACGCACGCGCAGGTCGCTGCCGAAGTGGGGCTTTCAGTCTCTGGTGTTCGCAAGCGCCTGCGACAGCTCGAAGGCCGAATCGAAGCGCTGGGAGGTGCCCGATGAATCGCACGGATCTCGAACTCGAGAAACTGTTGCTGGGTGAGCTGCCTGAGCCGATCGCGTCAGCGCTGCGGGAAGAGCTTCGCTTTGACCCCACCCTGGCTGCGCGGTACCAGCTGCTGAGCGTGTCGAACGCGAAGACACTTGCCGAGTTCCCACCCGGCGCCGTGGCCCACGAGGTCGAACGTCGTCGGCGCTCGCAGCTTTCAGAGCGCGCGCCTGGGTGGCGACTGGTTGTGCCTGTGATGGCTGCGGCCGCGCTCGCGGTCGCGGTGGGGGTGCAGCTGATGACCCCGGCGCCCGACGAGACTCGAATCAAGGGGCTGCTTCCAACGCTCTATATCTACCGCGATCTCAATGGAAAGATTGAACAGCTGCAGCCCGACGCAGTTGCTCGGCAAGGAGACCGTGTGCAGCTTCGGTATGCCGCCGCGGGTGCCCCTTGGGGCGTGTTGCTGTCGATCGATGGGCGGGGCGGAGTCACGATGCACCATCCTCTCGAGGCGGCCGCCGAGCCCCGTCTCGAATCCGGCCCCACCACCCTTCCGCGCGCGCTCGAGCTGGACGACGCGCCGCTGTTTGAACGGTTCATCTTCGTGACTTGTCAAAGTCGCCCTGATGTCGCGCGGGTCGTTGCGGCGGCCCAGGTGTTGGCGCATCAGCCGTCGGCGCGGGTCGCTGCGTTGCCACTCGAGCCTGAATGCTCGCATCAACTGTCGTTTGTGCTGTCGAAGGAGCTGCGATGATTGGTTTGCTACTCTCACTGACTCTCACCGTCGCTCCAGCCACGGAGCAAGCCCCTGTCGTTCGGCGCTTCGCGCTGCTGGTGGGCGCCAACAACGGCGGTGCAGGGCGTCAGAAGCTGCGGTACGCAATCACCGATGCCGTCAGCGTCGGCTCGGTACTGCGCACGCTGGGCGGGGTTGACCCTGCCGACCTTCAAGTCGTCGACGAGCCCGACATCGCGGGTTTCCACCAGGCCTTCGAGAAGCTGGGTGCGAAGATCAGCGCCGCCACCGTTCGAGCGGATCGCGTCGAGGTGATTTTCTATTACTCAGGTCACTCGGATGACACCGGCCTGCTGCTGCAGGGTAAGCGTGTTCCCTATCGCGAGGTCAGATCGATGCTCGAGAAGGTTCCCGCCGACGTCCGTATTGCGGTGCTCGACTCGTGTTCGTCGGGCTCGCTGATGCGGTCAAAGGGCGGCACGCCCCGCCCTCCGTTTCTTTCCGATGTGTCGACGACCGTCACGGGTCATGCATTCCTCACCTCGGCATCCGACGACGAAGCCGCGCAAGAGAGCGACCGGCTCAAAGGGTCATTTTTCACCTCGGCGTTTCTCTCTGCGCTGCGTGGCGCCGCGGACGCGAACCGCGATCAACGCGTCACTCTGAACGAGGCGTACCAGTATGCCTTTCACGAAACACTCGCACAGACCGAGAGCACCGCCGCGGGGCCTCAGCGGCCAGGTTTCGACATCGAAATGGTAGGGCGCGGAGACCTGGTGCTCACCGACGTTCGCACCGCGGGCGCGACGTTGGTGATTCCGCCGGGTGCGGGTCGAATCTTCGTGCACCAACAGGATTCGCTCGTCGCTGAGCTCTCGTTGCCCGGCACCCGTTCGATCGAGCTGGGTCTGGTCCCGGGGAATTACCGGGTCGTACTCGTCAACGCAGACATCACCCGTTCAGCTGTCGTGCAGCTTGTGGTTGGGGCGCGAGTCGAGCTTCAGCCATTGCAGATGCCGTCGATTTCCCGCGAATCAACCGCGCTGCGGGGAGGAGGCTCGTCTTTCGTGTTCCTCAACTTTGGACTCATTCCGCCCATCGAGTCGAACAGTCTTTTCGACTCTGACGCCCGCAACGCGCTTCAGATTGGCTTTCCCGTTGCGCACAGCTCAGAGCTGACCGGCCTCGCCTTGGCGCTGGCGACGAGTGTGGTCAGCGGCACGATGAAGGGCGGCCAGTTCTCTTCAGGGGTCGCGTTCGCAAGAAGCGGAAGCGGTGCCCAGTTTGCCGTCGCAGCAAGCTGGATTCGCGAAGACTTCGTTGGGGTTCAGTCTGGCATTGGCGTCGCGAAGGCCGAATGGCTCGAGGGTCTGCAGCTTTCGGCTGGCATCAACGTGGTCACCCGCGGCTTCGAAGGAGCCCAGCTTGGAGTCATCAACGTCGCGGCCAACTCGGGGCTTGGGGCACAGATTGGCGTGATCAACATTGGCGGCGATGTCTCAGGCGCGCAGATTGGCATCATCAACATCGCTTCCAAATCGCGCGGATTGCAGCTTGGGGTGTTGAATATTGCAGGTGAAGGCGATGCTCCGATAGGGGTGCTGTCGATGAGCGGTAGCGAACGGATTCACGCTTCGTTGAGCAGCAACGAAACAATTCCACTGTCGGTGAACGTGAAGATCGGAGCGCGAAACGTGTACAGCATTCTCTCGCTAGGAATGAGCCTCACCCAGAAGCCGACCTATGGGTGGGGGCTGGGGCTGGGCGTGCGGTCGTCGGGCACGATCTGGAGGTTTGGCGGTGAGCTGATTACCCAGAGTCTGCACCCATCGTCGCGCGCTTTGGCCACCAGCGTGCTGTTCACGTCGCTGCGGCTCAACGTCGACTATCGAATCACCTCGTGGCTCGCGGTCTCAGCTGGGCCGTCGCTGAACTTTCTGGTGGATTTCGACGCATCGCCCTTGCCGATGAAGCCGCTGATTGGCTGGATTGTGTCTGCGCCGCCGAAGGTGGCCGCAGTCCTCTACCCAGGACTTCAGGTGGCCGTCGAACTGTAGAAGTACCCAATTGCCGTCGGCCTCATCGTCACGGCCACGGGTTTCGTGACCGCACTGGGTGTGGTCAGTTCTCAATCGCTCAATCCAGTGGTCGGCTGGGGCAAACGAAGCATCGTGCATGGCGAAGGTCGACCGCATAGGCGGGGCAGCCGCAATGAGATGTGTCTAACGGTGCTGATGCTCGCGTTGCCGCAAGGCCTTTGAGAAAGCGAGTGACACTTTCGAGGGTCGCCGGAGTTAAGGAGTCATGCACTCAAAACTCTCGCTTTTCTCGATGCGGTACCTGGTTGGCGCGCTTGCACTTCTGGGCCTCGGCTGTGAGCCGCTGGTGGTGGGCAACGGCAAGATGGTGACAACGCACACCGAGGTGCCGTCGTTCATTCGTGTCGAAGTCGGCGGCGACGTCGCCCTCACCATCACAGAAGGCGAGCTGTCGACGCTCACCCTCACTGGCGAAGAGAACATGCTGCCCCATTACGAAGTCGTGGTGCGCGACGACCGCCTGGTGATTCAGCCCAAGCTGGGCGGAATTCTTCATCAAACGAAGCAAATCGCTGGGTCGATAACGGTCCCTAGGCTCGAGGGAATCGAAGCGTCTGGAGCCAGCGAGGCGACGGCTGGGGCGATGGTGTCAGCCACAGAGGTGAGGCTTTCTTCCAGTGGCGCGTCGAAGATCAAGGCAGGGCCCATCACTGCGCCGACAGTCGAAGTTGGGACCACTGGGGCGAGCGCGATTGAGACGCAAGGCACGACGTCGACGTTTCGCGTCTCGGCAAGTGGCGCGTCGACGGTGGTGGCGCCCGCACTGACGAGCGAGAGGTTGGAACTCTCGGTCAGTGGGAGCGCGAAGGTGAACGCTCGTGCCTCGCGCGAGGTGAAGGGGTCTGCCAGCGGTGCTGCCAAGGTGGTCGTCGAAGGTGCGCCCCCGGTGCGGGAAGTCTCGACCTCGGGCTCGAGCTCGCTCACCTTTCCGTAAATCAGCGCGTCCTGGTTCGGCGAAAAAAGTAGGGGTCGAGTGGTTTGGTGAAGAAGTCCTCGGCCCCAAGCTGAAAGCAGTCATCTCGTGCGTCCCGGTCTTCGGCTCCCGTCACCATC
>JANOHG010000630.1:0-4529 GCA_031406375.1 Archangiaceae bacterium
ACGTTTTGAATCGCGTTGTCGTGCCCGCGATAGGCAAAGCCCGGCGCCGATGACGGGAAGACCTATCTGCTTGCAGGTGGCGATCGGAAGCTGAAGAAGCCGGGCTCACGCGTCGAGGCCGAAGGCGACGTCGATGCCGACTCGCTGAACGTCGCGATGGTGGGGCCGCGGTTCGTGGTGAAGAGCTACCGATTTCTCTAGCCAGCTACGAAAAGTCCGTGCGTGGCTCGGCCGGCGCGCCGCCCCGATGGCGAGGCTCAACGCAGCAAGCGCCGGTTAGGCGCTAGAACTGGAAGTCGATTTTCTTCGGCTTCTCGGACTCTCGATCGGCAATTGCCGCTTTTCGGGCGGCTTCGTACTCGTTGAGCTTCGCGTCGCCGTGGCGAACTTCCTTGCGCAGTGCGTGAAGTGCTTCCCAACGCTTCTTCTCGGCGTCGCTGGCAATCGGCTTGGGTTCTTTAAGCGGGTGGACGGCGTCAACGAGGTTGAGCCGCACCCCTTGCGCGTCAATCGTAAGCAGGGCAGCAAATGCAATCAGGCCTGCGAGGATCCAGCCTCCTACCAGGTTGGGGACGTGGACCCGCTTGGCGATGTCCTCTGCGCGTGAATAGGGCGTCAGCGCGGCGCTCCATCGTTTTCCCAAGCACCAAACCCCCCACAGCAACGGGGCTCCGATTGCCAACATGATCAGCGGCGCCCAGACGGGCAGGTCTTCCTCATCAGCCTCCAAGCCACGGGTCGCGAAGTAGATCCCCACCGAGATTGCGTTGTTCGCCAGGTGGGCGAAGACCCCCGGCCAAATCGACCCGGATCGAAGCATCAGCAGGCCGAAGACGAACCCCAGCTCGCAGCGCGCGAGGAAACCGATCGGATCGAGGTGAAACGCGCTGAACACCACGGCGGTCACCAGCAGCGCTTTCTTCGAGCCGGCGGCCTGTTCGACGCCCCGCTGCATCAACCCTCGAAAAAAGAATTCCTCGCAGAACGGAGCCGCCAGACAGACCCCCGTCACCACGCCGAAGAGCTCGATCGGCGTCTGGCGCTTGAAGATCCCGCTGACATCGAAAAACTCGACCAGCTCCTTTGGCGCCAAGCTCTGCGAGAAGTATTGCAGCGGCACTACCAAGGCGAAGAAGTTCACTGCGCCGACGAGGAAACCGAAGGCCGCACCGGCAATCCACGGTCGACCAAGCCCCGCCGCTTTGAAGGCGTCGTACCCTGACAGCCGCAGCACGATGTAGGGCGCTCCAAAGAAGACGAATGCCTCGGCGAACCAGAGGCCGAAGGCGATGTTCACCAGCTGCGAAAGCAGGCCGACCGTCATGAGCAAGAACAAGGTCAAACCGGAAGCGACGATGGCGACGTTGAGCAGGGGGGGAAGTGGCCGCTGCGGATCGAGAGGTGCCTGAGTCACGGGTGCCAATCGTTATACCCGCCCGCTGTGGATCAGATGGTGCTTGGGTCACCCGAAGCGGTCGATATACTCGCCGGCCGTGAAGCTTCGAGGTCTCGCGTGGTCGCTGTTGCTGCTTCCCACGCTGGCAGGGGCTGCGGCGTTCAGGCTCGAATCCCGCACCGAAGCGCAGCTGTACAGCTTCCGCAGCTTTCGCGAGGGGGATCCCGACACGTTGACAGTGCTGCCGCGGCGCCGCCTCGTGCAGTACTTGGGGCTCGAGGCCTATGAGCTGATCACCGGTGAGCCGCTGGGTTTCGAGACATCCATTCGCGTCTTTGCCGACTGGGGCCTGCCGCACGGTGAAGCCGCCAGAGTCGATGGGATCCGCAGTGAAGACGCCGATCTGCTCTACGCCAACGTGTCGTACCGGGGAGACCACTTCAAGTTTCGCGTCGGCCGCCAAACCTACGTTGACCTGATGGACTTCGCCTCGTTCGATGGCGCGACCTTGCGCTACGTCCTCGGGTTTGGCCTCGGGCTCGAAGCGTATGGGGGGCTGTGGGTGAAGGGCAGCAGCGTGCTGGCCTCTTCGGTCTACCAACCCGATGGCATTCGCGAATCTGACTTGCGACGCGTCGGCCTGATGGAGGCCAAGCCGTACGGCGAGCTCGATGACATCGAGCCGTTGATTGGAGCAAAGCTGCTGGTGGAGAACATCGGTGGCATCTCGGGCTCGTTCGGGTTTCGCCAGGCATGGTTGGCGGGCAAGATCGACGTGCGGCGACTCGCGCTCGAGTTGAAGTACGGCAAGTCGAGGGGGGTCAATTTCCTCGGCGGCGCCGAGTACGACCTGGTGCTGCCGAGGCTGTCGAACTTTCGGTTGCAGGGACGCTACGACGGCGACGAAGTTGCGTTGCAAGTCGAAGTCATGCGGGTCACTCCGGTGTTGTCTGCAGACTCGATTTTCCTCTACTTCGCCACCGCGCCGCGCGATGCAGCTCGGATCCGAGGCGATTTCTACCCAAAAGGGCCTTTTCGTTTCTACGCCCAGGTGGGTGCAGATTTGTACAACACCGGCTTGAGTCCCGATTCTCTGGTGGCTGGCGCTTTGGCGAATCTGATGACTCCCGGTCGGTCACCGTTCGCGTTCGGCGGCAGCGCAGGAACTGGGTGGCGTGTGAGCACGGTGCGTGGCGGAGCAGACGTTACCTTCAAGACGGGGTACGGCGGGCGCCAGCTCTGGGTCGACGTCAGCCTTGGTTGGCTTCCCGAGAACGGGGTCATCGCGATCGACGGCCGGTTTAGCTTTGCGAACGTTCAGGACGTGCTGAACAAGAGATTGAAGGGCAATTTTTTCGGTGGGCAGCTGTGGGGCAGTTACTTCTTCAATCGGAACACCCGCGCGTCGCTGGTGATCGAACAGAACATCAACGCGTTCTCGAAGTCGGACACGAAGGTCTTCTTCATGCTCGATTGGAAGATCACCCTCTGACTGCTTCACCACAGGCCTCTGCGCGCTTCGCCGAGAGCGCTGAGGCTTTTCGCCGGTTCTTTATCGAGCTCAAAGAAGCGTTCCTTGAACGCGACGCGCTCTTCACCCAGATAGAGCTCGCGTTGCTGTGTCGCGAGCACGTGTTGATCATCGGCCCACCCGGCACTGCGAAGAGCGCCGTCGCGTCCGCGGTGCTGGGGCGAATACTCGATGAGGAAACTCAAAAGCCTTCGCTGTTCTCGAAGCAGTTGGCCGAGAACACCGTCCAGACGGATCTGATTGGCCCGATCGACTTCAAGGTGCTGACCGAGACGGGCCGCACCGAATACCTCACCGACGACGGCATGCTGGGCGCGCATCACGCGTTCCTCGACGAAGTCTTTGACGGCCGCGACATGTTGCTGCGCAGCATTCTCAACGTGCTGCACGAGCGCGAGCTCAAGCATGGCCGAAAGGTGACGCCGGGGCGCTGCGAGTGCGCGATCATGACCAGCAACCGCTACCTCTCGGAAGTGGTCGCGCGATCCCCCGAGACCTTGCAGGCCTTCGCCGATCGGATCAGCTTCATCTGCTTCTGCCCCAAGTCATTCGCACGCAAGTCCAGCCGGCCGCAGATGCTGCTGCGTGCCTCAGAAGGGCAACGCTTCGCGCTCAAAGCGCAGCTGAGCCTTCAGCAGCTCGATGTGTTGCAGGACATGGTGTCGGCGGTCGAGATCCCGGGGCAGATGGCCGAAGGGCTCGAGCTGCTCGGGGAAGCGCTCGAGCGCGAGCTGTTGCTGCAAGTCGTCAAGCTGCCCGATTACGTGCCCACCAAATACTTCTCTCAGCGATCGATGGTGAAGGCGCTTTGGGCGTTGAAGGCGGTGGTGGTGCGCGACAAGATCCTCCGCCGGCCCGAACGGCGGCTGGTTGCCCAGCCTGATGACCTGGTGATGCTGCGGTACTTCTTCCTCCTCGGAGGCCCTCCGATCACCGAGATTGAACTGCTGCTGAAGACCGTCGCGGATCCCCGCGAGCGCGCGCAGCTCGAAATCATTCGCGTCGAGCACAAGGCGTTTGACGACGCGCTTAAGAAGGTCGGGCCGAATCTCGAGGGTGGCATCGAACGCGAAGCCGCCGAGCTGTCGATGAAGGAAGACCTCGCTGCGTCAGACGCCGCGACGCGCGCCTGGAATCCTGCGGTCTGCAGCACCGTCTCGAAGTCATTGCGCGACAAGCTGGTTCCTGGCCCCCGTCACCGCGAGAATCGGGTTCCCCTGGTGAACGCAAGCGTGAGCCTCGTGGGCGCAATGGAACAGCGGCTTCAGCGGGGCATGGCAAGGCAGGGCGAAGGTCGCGGAGGCGTCTTCGCGCTGCTCGGGTCGTTCGCAGACGTCGTCGAACTCGCGCGCAGCGTGCCCGAGTTGCAGGCGCGCTTGCCTCAGCTTTCGCGCAACGTGGTCGAGTTCTGTAGTCAGGCAACCCAGATGATCGCGTTGTCGGCTGAAGGCACTGAGTACGATGACGCGCTCAAGCTCGAGGGGCTCAGCGGTCTGGCCGCCAACCTCAGCGAAGAGCTGTCGCGCGTCATCGAGCTGCTTTTTGTCGTCGGAGCCTGGGCTCCAGACATGATCGAAGCAGCGCGGTCGCAGACTCAGCACG
>JANOHG010000635.1:0-4277 GCA_031406375.1 Archangiaceae bacterium
TCCTGCCACGCCGCGATGCGCTCACTGGCGACCAGCTTGTCGGTGGTGGCCTTCAAATCAACCGTCATCTTGTTGAAGGTCTGCACGAGCACTTTCAGCTCGCCCGTCGCGCGCTCATCGACGCGGACGTTCAATTCACCCGCGGCGATTCGGCGGGCGGCGTCGGTGAGCGCTTCGACTGGCCGGGTGACGCGGCGCGAAAGAACAAACCCCACTGCAACCGACAACAGCAGGCCGAGAACAGCCAGCACGAGAAAGGCGCGCAGCACCTCTTCGCGGGTGGCAATTAAATCCGCGCGTGAGAAGTGAAGGCGCACCTCGGCGGTCGGAGCCCATGAAATCGTCCGCAGCGTCGTCGGGGGCGCGGCAGATCCTGCAGACGTCAGGCGCGCGCTCAAGCTCCACACTTCGACGCGCGCACCGGTGAGGCGCGACAGCTGCTGCGCGACCCGGTCATCGAGCAGAATTCCTCCCACCGCCCAGACTCGGGTGTCGCCGTAGTCGAGCGCGCGAGAACTGACGAGCGCAGGCCGGGTGTGAAGCCCCGACTCATCACGCAGCTCGACATGCACCGCGACCACCGTTCCCCTCGCCTGGGTGGCGGCGAACAACGCTTGATCGAGATCCCCCAGCCGCGCCGGCAGGTGCCCCGACGACAAGGTGCGGCCGTCGGCGTCGAAGAGACTCAAGACCGAGAGCCCGCGGGGGACCATCAGCGCGCCGGCGGCCGCGGTGAGCGCAGGCGGAGGCGGAATCGTCGCTGCGTCGCGCGCCGCATCCTCAAGCGCCGGGCTCGAGGCGAGCTCGTCCATCGCCCGCTGCACGTCGGCGCCCAACCGCTGAGCCGTGGCGTCGACCGCGACCATTTCTTGATCAATGCGTCGTTCATGCTGCCGCTGAAGCAGCGCGTTTAGGTTTCGCAAGGCGAGGGGTACCACTGCAGCGACCTGCAACAAAGACAGGCCAACGAAGGCCACCGCGAGCGTGGTGCGCAGGCGCACGTCAGTCGTGACCTAGGAAGACGGAGTCGAGCAGCGGCAGCCCTTGCGCGTCGGTCTTCAGATTCTGTACGTCCTTCGACGATTGGATCCCCAGCGCCTGCGCGTAGAGGGGAATCAACGGCAGCTCGTGCCACAACCTTTCGGCGAGGACTTGCGCCGCTCGGGCCCGGGCCTTGTCGTCTGCGATGGCGCCGAGCGCGAGCAGATGCGGCCCGAGCAAGTCGTGCCGTCCGCCGAGCTCGAGCGCGAGTGCAATCGCCAGCGATGGCGCAGGTGGCATCAAGACCGATTGGAGCACGAGGTCGAACGGTTGAGCGCGCGCCCGAAGCTCCGCACGTGAGTGCGGCTTGAGCGCGATGCGGTAGCCAGCCGCGTGAAGCTTCACCTGCAGCCGTTCGGCGACCGCGCGCTGGTCCGTCAGGGCGACGTCGTAGGCGAGGATCAGCTCGCGAGGTGGCGAGACTTGCGGAGGTTTGGGAAGTCGGGCGGGCTCAGGCATGCCGATGGCCAACGGTGGGGGCAGCAGCTGTGGCATCGAAGCGGCGGGGGGCAGAACAAAGAAGCGCGTGAGATCCGTGCGCTCGATGGCCGACTCGAACGCTGCGCGGAACTCGGGGCCAGTCTTGCTCGGGCTGAAGGCGAGGAAGGTTGCGTAGAGCAGGGCACTGTCATCGGCCGCCGTGCCCAAACCGAGCGCGAGGTGGATTTTCCGCTGCGCAAGCCATCGTTCTGCCGTTCGCGCGTCGGTTGAGGCCACGGTCAGCGCATCCGTGAAGGGGCGACCTTCGGGGAAGAAGACGTTGGCGGTGAAGGTTTGGTGCGTGAATCGGTAGGGACCAACGCCTTGAGGCGCCAGCGCGGGGTGGCACAGCGAGCGCTCGAAGTCGGGGAATGGGAAGGCGAGGGTGAGCTCCTGGCTGGTAGCAGACTTCAGCGGAGCGAGAAGTGCACGGTAGGGGGACGTGCTGGCCGCTACCCGGGTCAGATGGGCTGCGAAGTCGGCCGGTGACAGCTCAGGGGCATTGGCGCGCGAAAGCCCCGTTCGCAGCGCACCCCGCACGCTGGTAGGCGTCGGACGCGTGATGTCCTTGGCAAGCACGGGCGTTACGGCCCCTGAACGCTCGAGGCGGCAGAGCGGGCGATTGAGCAGCGAGACGAGCGTCGCCTCGAGCGGTGTGTCGGCGAGCAGAGGGTCGGTCTGCATCGCTTTCGCCACCGCGCCAATCTTCAGCGTCCCGCCGTACCGTGCGCGAGAACCCGCCGACGCAGGAAGAGCGAGCGCCAGCAACGCGGTGACGGCCACGTGTCCCCAGGAAGTCATTGAGCAACTCTTCGGGCGACCAGAAGCTCGCCTGTTCCGTCGTTCAGCCACACGCCAAGCACCACTTCATCTGCGCCATCGCCATCGAGATCTCCTGCGGCGATCGAAAGTACCCGGCCTCGCGACGTTGTGCCCGACCAGACGACAGCGCCTTCTCTCAACGCCCCCCCGCGCGCGGCGATCGCCTCGACGATGGCGATCGGGGTAACTGTCACCTCTTCACCCTCGGGGAAGAATCGCGTCGACGTCGCGATCAATTCCGCGATTCCATCGCCATCGACGTCCGCTACTACCGCGGCGCTCGGTGCTTCGGAAAAGACCGCGGTGGGTGGGGTGCCTCGGGTGATCGCGGCGGTGCCGTTGGCGAAGAGGAAAAGAGACACTCCGGCGCGCGAGTTGGTGCTGGTCAGCAAGGCGGGAAGGGTGACGCGTTTGCCAAACCAGACCGCCTCGGCGGCGAACGCGTTGATGCCTGGCACCAGCCGAACGCTGACTCCGTCGATCGCCAGCTCATCCGTCGTGCCTGTCGCCTTCAACCCGCCAGCGGCATACGAGAGCGTCTCTCCATGTGCGCGTCGCCCTGACAGCCAGCCGATGCGGCCGGGCTGCAATCCGATCGCCCCGAACGACTCGCGCGTCGGCCTCGCGGATGCGGGCAGGGTGCGCAAATCAGAAAGCGCCAGCGTGCGGCCGTCGGCCGACAACACGAGCAACTCGTCGTCGGTGAGTACGACCACCTCTGCGCGCTTGTCTCCATCGAGATCCCCGACCGCGATCGCCGCCGGTGCGGCGCTGAGCTTTGCGAGGGCTGCGAGTCCGAGCTTCAACGGCGCAGTCGAAGGGGCCAACGATGAGTTCGACGACGCGAGGGTCATCGCCTGAAGGTCTGCCTCTACGGTCGCGGCCAGCGCCGCAGCTGCGCCTGATCGGGTGGGCAGCGCGCCTGCCCAGAAGTTGACCCAGGTGCGAAGCACATCGCCGCGTGCCACGATTCGCGTGTTTTCGGCTGTTAGCGTGATTCGCACGAGCGTCCGAAGGTCTTTCTCGCGCGCGCTCCGTTCAGCGACCGCGGGGCTCGGGGCGTCGAGCACGACGGCGGGCAACTTCGCAAGGGCGAACTCGGCAGCGACCAGAGATCCAAAGGCGCGCGAGAGCGCGAGAGTGGGAGCTTCGACATACACCCCGACGGTCGGTTCAAGCTCCGAGCGCATCGACTGCTCGGCGACGGCGCGAGCCAGCCGACTCAAGGAAGGCTCAGGATCCGCAGCAGTCAGAACGAGCAGGGAAAGCAGCAAGAGTTCTCAGCGTAGTGCGAGTCTGCCGATTCGACCCTGGCGATGACGCTGGGTCACCGCTGCCTTCCGTCATGCAGCAAATGGTCGATTGGATCCACTTGCCCCGGCGGAGGCGCGTTGGCGGTTGGCGCGGTGCCTTCAAGAAACCATTCGGTGCGGCCCGGCACCGACTTGCCCGCGAGCAACCCACTCACCGGGTCGATGCGCGCGACGACGACTCCCATCGGTGGCTCGAAGTCGTGCACCTCGAGGCCTTGATGGGCCACCTTCATGAAGTCCAGCCATACCGGCAATGCTGCTTTTCCGCCCGTTTCTCCTGGACCCAAGGGGGCATGGTCATCGAAGCCCACCCACGCCGAGGCGACGAACTGCGCGGTGTACCCGCTGAACCACGCATCGCGAAACTCCTGCGCAGTGCCGGTCTTGCCTGCGGCAGGCCGTGCGAGCTCCTTCACGGCGGTCGCCGTGCCTTCCTCGACCACGCTGCGCATCAGCGAGGTGGTGAGGTAGGCGATTGCCGGCGAGAGGCCCTCGTCCAGCGCTGCGTGGTGTTCTTCGAGCACCACGCCCTTGTTGTCGGTGACTTTGATCAACATCACCGGGTCCGCCATTTTCCCCTGCGACTGCAGCGTGGCGTAGGCGTTGGCGATCTCCAGCGGC
>JANOHG010000646.1:0-2613 GCA_031406375.1 Archangiaceae bacterium
CAGCTTCACTCCCGCGGCGAGCTGTGCCTTGGCGAAAGCGCCGGGAAAATCGTTGGCCAGCCCCATCACCTCTCCGGTCGACTTCATCTCGGGGCCGAGGATCACGTCGACCCCCGAGAAGCGCGCGAACGGGAATACGGCTTCCTTCACCGCCTTGTGCGCGAACTCGACCGAGTCGGTGTACCCAAGCTCTGCCAGCGTCTTGCCTACCATGCAGAGCGCCGCGATCTTCGCCAGCGGCACGCCGGTCGCTTTCGACACGAACGGCACCGTTCGCGACCCCCGCGGATTCACCTCGAGGATGTAGATGACCTTCCCTTGAATCGCGAACTGCACGTTCATCAACCCGACCACGCCCAGCTCTTTCGCCAGCACCGCCGCCTGATCTTTCATCCGCTCGATCAGATCCGGCGACAGCGAATGCGGAGGCAAGGTGCACGCCGCGTCACCGGAGTGCACACCGGCTTCCTGAATATGCTCGAGGACACCCCCAATCAGCACATTGCCAGCCGAGTCAGCCACCAGATCAAGATCGACCTCGATCGCGTCTCGAAGGAACCGATCGACCAGCACCGGATGCTCGGGCGAGGCATTGACCGCCTCGCGCATGTACCGTTCCAGGCTGCCCTGGTCATAAACGGTCTCCATTGCGCGGCCACCCAACACGTAGCTGGGGCGCACCATCACCGGGTACCCGATGCGGTTGGCGATGGTGAAAGCCTCTTCGGGCGATCGCGCGACGCCGTTTTCCGGCTGCTTCAACTTCAGCTTCTCGATCAGCGCGGCGAACCGTTCGCGATCTTCGGCGCGATCAATCGCATCGGGCGTCGTCCCCAGAATCGGCAGCCCCGCCTTCTCGAGCGCGACGCTGATGCGCAGCGGGGTCTGCCCGCCGAACTGAACGATCGCTCCGATCGGCTTCTCGCGGTCGGCGATTTCGAGCACATCCTCGAGCGTCAGCGGCTCGAAGTAGAGCCGATCAGACGTGTCGTAATCGGTCGACACCGTCTCAGGGTTGCAGTTGACCATCACGGTCTCGAAGCCCGCCTCACGCAGCGCGAAGCTCGCGTGCACGCAGCAGTAATCGAACTCGATTCCCTGTCCGATTCGAATCGGACCCGAGCCGAGAATCATCACCTTCTGTCGATCGGTGGGTGGGGCCTCGTCCTCTCCTTCCCAGGTCGAATACAAATAGGGAGTGAACGCCTCGAATTCGGCAGCGCAGGTGTCGACCCGCTTGTAAGTCGGCCGCATCTTCCGGGCATGGCGATGAGCGCGAACGTCACCCTCTGAGGCGCCCAACAACACCGCCAGGTAGCGATCTGAAAAGCCGAGCTCTTTGGCTTCGCGCAGTTGCGCGTCGGTGATCTTCTTCAAGCCGCCCAGCGTGCCGAGCATGTCGGCGTGCAGCACCAGGTCTTTGATCCGCTCGAGGAACCAGGGGTCAATCATCGACAGCTGGTGTACCTCGGCGACGCTCATCGCTTCGCGAAACGCCTGCGCGACATACCAGGGCCGGTCAGGCCGAGGCACCCGCAGCGCTTCCTTCAACGCGATTGCCCGATCGGCTCCGGGAGGCGGAAGTGGGGGCGCCTCGAACGCCAGCTTTCCCACTTCCATTGATCGCAACGCCTTCGAGTACGCCTGTGAGAACGTTCGACCGATCGCCATCACCTCGCCGACGCTGCGCATCATCGTGCTCAACGTCTTGTCGGCGTGGGGGAACTTCTCGAAGTTGAAGCGGGGAATCTTCACCACCACGTAGTCGATGGTCGGCTCGAACGAGGCGGGCGTGTCACGGGTGATGTCGTTCTTCAGCTCGTCGAGCGTGTAACCAATCGCCAGCTTCGCAGCGACCTTCGCGATCGGATAACCGGTGGCCTTCGAAGCGAGCGCCGAGCTGCGCGACACCCGCGGGTTCATCTCGATCACCACCACCCGGCCATCGCGAGGGTTGACCCCGAACTGAATGTTGCTGCCGCCGGTGTCGACTCCGATCTCGCGGATGATCGCCAACGACATCTGCCGAAGCCGCTGGTATTCCTTGTCGGTCAGGGTCTGCGCCGGAGCGACGGTGATGCTGTCACCGGTGTGAACGCCCATCGGATCCAGGTTCTCGATTGAGCAGATGATGATCACGTTGTCGGCGCGATCGCGCACCACTTCAAGCTCGTATTCCTTCCAGCCGATCATCGACTCTTCGATCAACACGGTCTTGTTCGGGCTCGCGTGCAGCGCACCCAACACCAACGGTTGATACTCGGCGCGGTTGTACGCGATGCCCCCGCCGGTACCTCCGAGCGTGAAGCTGGGTCGGAGAATGATCGGAAAGCCAATCTCGTCGATCAGCGCTTCGGCCTCTTCCCAGCTCGTCGCATAGCCACTTCTCGGAAGCGCGACGCCGATCTTCTGCATCGCCTTTTTGAACAGCTGGCGATCTTCGGCCTTGTTGATAGCCTCGAGCGACGCGCCGATCAGCTCGACGTTGTACTTCTTCAAGATGCCCGCTTCAGCGAGCGCCTTGGCCAGGTTGAGCGCCGTCTGCCCACCCATCGTTGGCAGTAGAGCGTCGGGGCGCTCGGCCTTGATGATCGCTTCGGCCGATTCGACGGT
>JANOHG010000688.1:0-3292 GCA_031406375.1 Archangiaceae bacterium
AGCTTCGCCTTCACTGCCTCCGTGACGGTGCGCGAGTTCTCTCCCATCAACATCATGGCTACCCCAACAACGACTTCGCCCTCGCCGTCCTTCGTGGCGGCCCCTCGCCGCAGACGAGCGCCAAAGCGCACGTCGCCGACCGTGGCCACGGTGATCGGCACTCCTTGGGGTGTGGCACCAATGACGACACGACTCAGGTCGTCGAGGCTCTTCACCAAACCATCGGTGCCGATGACGAAGTGCTCCCGCTCGTGCTCGATGTACCCTCCTCCAGCGTTCGCATTCGACTTTTCGAGCGCTTCCACCACCTGCGCGATCGACACCCCGGTGGCCTGAAGCCGCGCAGGGTCGAGCACCACTTGGTACTGCTTGTCCTCACCCCCGAAACTGTTCACCTCGACAATGCCCGGCACCATCCTGAGCTGTGGCGCGATGTACCAATCGAGCTGCTCCTCCAGTTGCATCAGCGTCAGTCGGTCGTTGCGGAGCACGAATTGGTACACCTCTCCAAGCCCCGAGCTGATCGGCCCCATCTCGGGCTTGCCGTAGCCCAAGGGCACGGCGTCCTGCGCCTCACGCATCCGCTCGTTGATGAGCTGCCGCGCCCAGTAGATGTCGGTGCCGTCCTCGAAGGCGATGGTGACGACCGAGACGCCGTACTTCGAGATCGAGCGCACCTCGACAGCCTTTGGAATGCCTGCCATCGCCCGTTCAATGGGCACCGTGACGTACTGTTCGATTTCGACCGGAGAAAGAGCCGGAGCGGCGGTGATGACCTGCACCTGAATGTTGGTGACATCTGGAACCGCGTCGATGGACAAGCGCGTTGCCGATCGGATGCCGATGGCAATGAACAGCACCGTCGCCACCAATACGACCGGGCGGTTGTGCAGCGACCAGCGGACAATCGCCGAGAATAACCTGAGCATCAGTGGTGCCCGTCGTCGGCCAGCGCTGATTTCAGCAGCAGGCTCTTGAGTGTGAAGACTCCCGACGTGACGACCTCTTCGCCTTCGTCGAGTCCCGACAGCACCTGAACGTGCGCCAGAGCGGCGTCACCAAGCGTCACGTCATGGACGACGAAGTCGCCGTCCTTCGCCTTCACGAAGACGATTTTCTTGCTGCCGATTTCAGTCACCGCACTGCGAGGGACGACGATCTGTGGCGTCGCGTTGCTCGGTTCAGCCACCTCAACATGGGCCGACCCGAACAGCCCCAGACGGAGCCTGAAGTCGTCGTTACGCAGCCGCACTCTCGCAGTCAGCGTGCGCGCTACCGGGTCGGTCTGTTGCCCGACGTACTCAACGACGCCATGAAACTGCTCTCGGGAAAATGCGTTGAGCTGTACTTCGGTCTTCGCGCCGACGCGCAGGCGGCTCAAGTCCTTCTCGAAGATGCGACCGAGGAACCACACCTGCGAAAGATCCACCACCGTCGCCAGAACGTGGTCGCCGCTGATTGGCTGGCCGACCACCGCGTCTCGGGCGACGACGACCCCAGAAATTGGAGCACGAAGAGGCACGAGGTATCCACCACCTCCAGCGGCGCTCACGCCGATGGCGCCGAGCTGGTCACCGATCGCCTTTGCCTCAGCCTCTTGAGCATTCGCGTCGGCTTCGGCGTCCACCACCGCCTGCTCAGAACCCAACCCCGTCTCCTTGAGCGACCGCAGTCGCGCAGCGTTTGAGCGGGCCGCCTTCGCTCTGGCGGAAGCACCCGCGTGAGCACCGCGCAGCCGACCGACATCTGGCACGCGGAGCATGGCCATCACGTCGCCCTTCTTCACGACGGACCCTTCGTTGAAAGCGACTTGGTCCAGCCGACCTGCCGCTGCGGCTGACAAACGCGCCGTTCTGTCGGGCTCGGCAACGATTTCGCCCGGCAAGCTGACGGTGGTCGCCAGCACCGCCCGCTTCGCGGCTTCGCCACGAATACCAGAGGCCACCACGACCTCATCAGCGACTCGAAGCTGGCGAGGCAACTCCTCGTGCTCTTTCTCGTCGTGGTGTGAATCGACTGGCGCAGCGGTCTGAGCGTCTTGCTCGGCGCACTTGCACCCAGCGAGGAGGATCGCCGCCAGGGCAAACGACAAGGCCGTCTTCATAGCGAGTCTCCTTCAAGGGAAAGTCCTGATGCACGGATCAGCCGAACCGAGGCCATGCACAGCGCCTCACGCGCGTCGATTGCCGCGTTCAACTGCTCGACCAGCGCCTGCTGCGCCACCAGTGCGTCGCGGACGGGAAGCCGCGCTGCCTTCACTTGAAGCGCGATGCTCTCAAGCCGCGCGGTCGCTCGCTGCACCCGCTCGTGCGTGTAAAGGTTCCGCATCTTGAGGCTCGCTTCGTACTGGGCTGCCGCGACGGTCAGCTCGAGTTGAAGCTCCGCCTGTATCCGCTCGGCCTCCGCGTCGGCTCGGTCGGCAAGTGCTGCGCCCTCCGCAATGTGTCCAGCCAGCGTCCCGCCAACTGGCAGTGGAATCGGAATGCTCACGCCAACTCCCAACACGCGCTCGGCGAAGCCGTCATTCTGCGCGAAGAACGAAACGGTGGGGTTGGGCAGACGCGAACGGCGCAGCAGCGCCACCCGCCCGCTCAGCACGACCTTGGCTTCCCGAACGGAAATCAACTCCGGCCGGTCGAAACCCGTGGACGTGACGGCGACGACGTTCTTCAGCGGCTCTAAATTACCGTCAGCCGTCGTTACGACTGCGCCTCCGACGAGCCGTCGAAGGTGGGCGTGCGCGATGGCGACCTGTTCCTCAGCCTTCAGCTTGTCCTGCGCAGCTCTTAGCGCCGAGGCTTCGGCGACATCGGCATCCACTTCGGAAGCGACGCCCGCCACCGCCATCCCTCGCACGGTCGATGCCACCCCAAGCGTGGCAACCTCCAGTTGCGTGGTCAGCTTCAGACGTTCGCGTGCGGCAATTGCCCTGAAGTACGCCGACCATGCCTGCGACGCGATGTCCGTTTTCACGCCAGCGATCCGCTGGGCGTGAACGCGCAACTCACCCTCTGCAACATCTATTCGCAGGCCACGCTGGCCTCCGACCTCAAGCTCCTGCGCGAGGCCGAGGGTCCAGTTGAGCGTCTGGTTGGTCGGGCCGGTTCGGGAAGACAGCGATCCCGACAGCTCGGGGCTCGTAGGCAGAAAGGAACGGGCTGCATCGCGCCGACCTTCCCCAGCGCGCTGCAATGCAAGCTCCTCGCGCAGTGCTGGACTTACCGCCAACGCACAGGCGGCCACGTTGCTCCGACTCACGGCGCCCGAGCACTGTGAGATTTCGGCCGGTGAG
>JANOHG010000699.1:0-5223 GCA_031406375.1 Archangiaceae bacterium
CCTTCGCGAGCTCGGGGCGACGTTCCGCGTTGGCTTTCTTTTCCTCCTTGGTCGCTCCGGGAACTTCGCCCCCGAAGAGCGCCCAGAAGTTCTCCGGACAGGCGCTGTCCGCGCGTAACAACACGTAGCCGACCTCATCCCAGGGCTTTTCCAGCGCAACGACATCCTTGACCACCTCGTCGGACTCCTTCTGTTCACTTTTCTTTCTGTCGGCGGCCTTCCTCTCTTCGAGGGCCCGCAACTTCTCAGAGGTCTTCTGCGACTTGTCGTTGGGACAGCCGAAAAGGAGCAGCAAGGCGCAGCTAAGAAGCCAACGGAAGGATTTGGGGAACATAGGTGGCGGAATCTACCGCGCAGGTGTCTTGGGAGTAGTCTTCCAATCAACCCCATGACAATCCCCGAGCGTCGGCGGTTCAAACGACTTCACGCGCCTGTATTGTGCAGACCGCTGGGCGCGGCGATGGTCGATGAAGAAGGCAAACGCAAAGTGCAGGACATCAGCCTTGGAGGGCTGTGCGTCTACACCGATGACGTTCACAAAGTCGGCGAACACCTCGAGCTCGAGCTGTTCCTGACGTCGGGTGAGTCGGTGACGCTGGATACGCGAATCTGCTGGATCGACAAGCTCGGGCCTGCAGATCCAGCGAAGTTCGAGATCGGCCTTCAGTACGTCGACATCGCGGCCGAGGACCTGGCGCGAATCGAAACCGTGCTCAAGGACCTCTAGACTGGTTCAGCCCTGGAACTGGCTCTTCACTTCTGGCTTGAGCAGCACCACCAACGCCCAGACACCGACGGGCATCCCGATGCAGCAGCAGCCGCTGCAGGGAAGGATGGAGACGATCGCCGCCCCCAGCGCGAGGCCATGGCCTTGTAGGTTGCGCATCTTGAGTGCTCCGAAAATCACGAACGCCGACAGCGCGATGCCCAACAGATTCCCGACGATGTTCATCGGCCCTGAGAACAGCTGAGCGATTTGCGCCGTCTTCGGGTCACGCGCGAACTCAGCCATCATCGGGTTGTTCGCGGCGCCGCCGCCGACCAGGCCTCCCAGCCGCAGCAGCACGCCCATACCGCCAGAGATGAGGAGCAAGATCGCCGGAACGTTGAGGGCGTCCTTCGCGTTGGAACCTGCGGGTGCTCCATCAAAAGGGGGATTCGGGGTCACAGGCTCTCCGGGAAGTGTGGACGCAGCGTGTGGATAAGACACGTGCTGCAGATGGGTTGAAAGAGAAACCTGCTGCTTTCCGACCAACAGATGTCTCGCCGCCGCCTGCCACGCCTTCCGCTAACGTGGAGCGATGTCTTTGCCGCTCGCCCCCACTGCAGTGTCCGATGATGCTGGCGTCCCGCTGTTTGGAACCTACCAAGGCACTTTGCCCACGGTGGACCTTCACCGCCTCACCGGTCAATACAACCCAGGCCTCGGCCGGCGGCTGCTCAAACACAAGAAGTGGCTCTACTCGTTCGCAGCCACACAAGAAGTGATTGCGCTGTGCGCGGTGGTCGACGTCGGCTACAGCAGCAACTGCTTTTGCGTCGTGGTCGACTTGAAAGACCAGACGACGTTGATTGACGCATCGGTGCTCGGGCTTGCAGCGCCGATGGTGCAGGTGTCGAACGAGCCGAACACCGGCCTCGACGTGCGCTTTACTTCACCGCTGCTGCGCGTCAGCGCGAGTCGCCCGCTGGGAAGCGAGCGCTTCCATCTTCACAGCCGCGCAGGCTTGCTGGGCCGCAAGCTCGACTGGCAGGTCGACTTCCTTGCCGCGGGCGCGCCACCTCCGCTGACTGTGATTGCGCCCGTACCACTCGACGGCGTGGTGAACGTGACCCAGAAATGGGCTGGGATGCTGACCTTCGGCACGCTGCATGCGGCAGGTCGCCGCTATGTGCTCGATGGTGGCGTGGGCGGAATGGACTACACCCATGGCTACCTGGCGCGGCGCACTGCGTGGCGGTGGGGGTTTGCATGTGGCCGACTGGCCGATGGAACGCCTATCGGGCTCAACCTCGTCGAAGGCTTCAACGAGACGCGCGAGGATGTGAACGAGAACGCGCTCTGGGTCGGCAATCGGTTGATTCCCCTGTCGCGCGCGCGCTTCGTCTGGAACAAGGCAGACCCCCTCGACAAGTGGGAAATCTCGACCGCCGATGGATCTGTTCAGCTCACCTTCCGACCCATCGCCCTTCATCGTGAAGTCCGAGACCTGAAGCTGGTGAAGAGCTGGTTCATCCAGCCCGTCGGCCTATTCGAAGGGTTGATTACAATCGATGGTCGCACGCAGCGTGTCGAGAACCTGCCAGGAGTGGCCGAAGACCAGGACATTCTCTGGTGAAGTGTCTGCGCGGATTCCGCGTTCGTTATGGCTTAACGGGTGGCAACTTCGCGAGTTCGGCCAGCCCCGCTTCCACACTGTCGGGTAGCCCCGGGCGTTGACTGCCCCGAGGCCCCCTCCAGATCCGGACGAGGAGATTTCCACCATCCGGCTCTTCCGTCGTTACGTCTTCCGGGGCGCGCTGTACTAGATGTTCACTTTCACGCGAGGAACTGGGAGAGGAAAGCTCTTCAGCAGGTCCCGAAACCGCTCCCACGTCATTCGCGATCTCTGGCTGCGCCGATTCAACCACTTGTGCCACGCCCTACGGGCCCAGTGGCGCGTCTTGTCCGGGTGAAGGAGACCCTGGGCTTCTGGAACGAAGTTTTCGAGGCTGTGCTTCCGCGGCCTGCTGCTTCGCGCGCCTACGCATCGCCGGTGTGGTTACCCGTGCGGTTTACCCGCCACCGTCGCAAGGCTCGCTTCCGGTTCGCCGGGCTGTGGCTTTGACCGGTCGGGATTCGCACCCGAGGGCGACATACCGATTTTCAGGGTGCTAACTCATGTCCCCTCCCATCGGACCAGAATTTCCTGGTCGCACCACCCCTCTCCTTGTAGTTTTGATGGGTACAAGGGCCACGTGGCGATCGACCCGGATTCGGAGATCATCACCGCCACCGAAGTAACCCCCGGAAACGTAGCGGATGGGGTTGCTGCCGAGGCGCTGCTGCTGGATGTGTTGCCCAGCGCACAGTCCAAGACGCCGACGGCGGCGCCAGGGATTCCAGAAGTGCCTATGACCTCGGAGCCCAAGGCCCAGACCGCAGTTCCGTTCGAAGTCTTCGGTGACGGCTCGTACGGCACTGCCGACCTCGTCGAGAAACTCGAAGCTGCAGGCGTTGTAGCCAACGTCAAAGTCCAGCCACCGGCGGCGGTTGAAGGGCGCTTTTCCAAGGACGCATTCCACGTCGACCTCGAAGCCCAGACGGTGAAGTGCCCAGCGGACAAGCTCGCACGGATTCGCACGCTTCCCGCGGGAGGGGGCATCGCTTCGTTTGGGCTCGCGTGCAGCAACTGCCCGCTGCGCGACCGCTGCACAAACAACAATGAAGGGCGGACCATCCGCATTCACCCCAAGGAAGCGACGCTGCAGCGAAGCCGTCAGCGCCAGCAAGTGCCCGCTTGGAAGGCGAACTACCGTGCGACGCGACCCAAGGTGGAACGCAAGCTGGCGCACTTGATGTTTCGCAGACACGGAGGAAGGCGATCACGCGTGCGAGGAACCCAGCGCATCCGCCAGGACTTCGCCCTGCTCGGTGCAGCGCACAACCTCAAGCGGCTCGCCTCGCTCGGCGTCAGGCACGTGGCGACTGGGTGGAGCCGCTGACCGACAACTCGACCAGACCCAAGCCTGATCGCCGTTGGGTTCAGCGCGGATCCCCGGCCCTACGAAATTTACGCACCCACCACAGCCCCTACTGCGCGCCAGTGGTCCCACGCTTCGGGGATGATCTGGTGTGCTGGCGAAACTCGGGATGCCCTGTTTCACACCAGTCACCTAGATAGTCATTCTTCTTCTCGGGTCTAAGAGAGGCTCAGTCGAGGCCCTTGTAGGTGCGTACCTGCGTCATCTGGAAGTCTTTGTGGCCCACGTACTTGCCTTTCCGGTCGCCCTCTTTGAAGAGCTTTCCGGTGTCCTTGTCGACGTAGAAGCGGCCAGTGTTGCCGCCGTCGCCCGGATCCTTGTACTCGTAGAAAAGCCGGCCCTTGTCGTCGTAGCCGCGGCTGTAGATGCTCAGCCAGTGCTCGGTCAGCTGGTCGTCGTTGCCCGCGTTCCTCTTGTAGTCGTGGTAGCTGACGCCCACGAGCGGCGGGTAGCCGGCGTCGAGCGCCTTGTCGATGTACGCCCGGGCGATCGCGGCCTGGGTCTCGTCCACCGCGACGCGCCCGTTTTTGTCCTCAGCGTAGCCCACCTGAATGGCCTGGTCGGGCTTATCGAGCTTCAGCGGTTTTTTGTGGGCCTTCTTGTTGTACTCCTCGCACACCGCCTGCGCAGTGGCGCGGCAAGCGCCGCCGCCATCGACGCCGTGCTCCTCGCCGTAGTCGAACTGATTCTGGCCCGTCACCTTGAGGACAATCTCGCTCTTGCGGTTGGCGGACGGGACTTCCAGCGCATTCTTGTCGACCGTGAGGCGCGGTTGCGAGAGGGCGGGCTTCTTCCCCGGCTGAGCATACTGCGCCTGCGTGCGGTTGAGCTTCACCTCGGAGAGGAAGGCCTGGTGAAGCTCTCCGGCGGCGCTGAGCACTGCCTTGCCATCGGCGCCGTCGCGCAGGTGAATCTTCCTGTCCGTGGTATGCGGGTCGAACGTATCGACCAACTCGAACAACTTGTCGAACTCTTTCTTGCCCTTGATTTGACCGTCGACGCCAGCCACCTTCTTGAGGTCCTCCATCTTCAACCCAGCAGCACTCAGCGCGGCTAAAAGCTCGGGGCGCAGGTGCGCGTGGTTCAGGTCGACCACCCCGTGCTGTTTCGTGAACTGCTTCGTGAACTGGGCCTTGGACAGGGTCTTGACCGACATTTCAGGCTCCTGGGGGCTGAAATGGAGCCCATTGGCAACCGATGAACCACCCCTTCTTCAGCCCTTTCAGAACGCCCTTCGCCACATTCATTACTCCAGCCATTTGGAAAACGCCTCTCCGACGAAGTCGGGTCTAACAATGTTTGGTTTGACGCGATTGTCGGGGACTCGTCGCTAAAGTTGCCGATATTCGCCTCGAGCCGGGCGGAGTTTGCTCCGTCGAACGCCTGGTAGTCGTCTTTCCAGGTCATCTGTATGGCCTACGTAAAGAGTCCCGTCGGAGCAACGGAGGATGTACATCCAAAACCCGAGCATCGCTCAAG
>JANOHG010000702.1:0-2920 GCA_031406375.1 Archangiaceae bacterium
TTCCTGGCGCACTCGTTCTTCCTCAACTTCTCCCGAGTCGAGCAGAAAGCTTCCGATCGAAACGGCAACACGCGGTCACCGACGATGACGGCCAGCACCCTCACAATGTGAGTCTAGACGACTGCGTGCTTCCGCTTTTAGTTCTGTCGCGAATCAAACCTGCGCGCGATCTGCGATCGATTCTGGAAGTTTGAGAAGCTGAACCCGCCAATCGCCAGCGCGGCTCCGACCACTGAGTAGAAAAGGGAGGAAGGTCCGCTGGCGAGGTACCCATCCTGTGCGCTCACCACCGTCGCGACCACACTTCCGGCGATCGATCCCAGCATCCCCAACAAAGCGGCACCTCGGAACCGCAGCGAGTCGCTGTCGGGGGCGATGGCGCGAGCGATCAGGCCAGCAGCGAGGCCAACCACCATTCCGTTCAGCAGGCCAAGCACGAGGAAGGGGAAGAGGTACATGGCAACGGGTTCAGCATTGAATGTGCCACTGCCGTTTCAGAGGGCGGTGCCTTGCCCGTCGTGCGGAGCAAGGCAGCCCCACGAGGCGGGGGCTCACCTGATGTCACCTGATGGAGGTGCTGCCGAAAGTGGTTTCGCCAGTGGACTTTGTCGCAGGAGCGATGCGCTGTTCTTGGGGCGAAAGGCCACAGTTGCCGGTTCGCCTCTGTGCAAGTGCGCCAACTCGCCGCGGTGAAGTCCGTTCTCTGCGTCGAACGGGTGACGGCACGGTTACTGCTCCTACCCGCAGCAAGGAGCACGGCGACGCCAGCTTTTGGCGTCGCACGTGAGAGTGTCATGACCATCGTCTGCGCGACCCACTTCACAGACTTGTCGCTGGCTGCCGTCAAGGTTGCCGCACAGCTGGCCAAAACGCACCGCGAACCGCTGTGGCTCTTGAACGTGATGCCATACCCCGAAGGCTCCGTCGGCGCCGAGAACGACGTGGCGGCCAGCGTGCGCGAGATGGGAATCGTGGTGAACACCTCGACGGTCTTTGGGCCGCTCGACCGTGCCGCGCGCGAAGTATGTTTGGCAAAGCGCGCGTCTTTGCTCGTCGTCGGCGACTCGAATCGGACGCTTGGCACGCTGGTGGTCGGCCCGCTCGACAGATTCGCCGACGGCGTTGGTGTGCCGTCGCTGATCGTCCGAGATGCGGCTCCGTTCGCCGCGTGGGCGGCTGGCACTGCGCCGCTGAAGGTGATGCTGGCGATTGACGGAACCTGGAAATCGTCAGCGGCGCGCGAGTGGATCATCCAGCTTGCCGCCTTTGGCCCGATCGATTTGGTCGCATCGTACCTCTGGTGGCCGAAAGACGAACGGCAGCCGCATCCCTGGGCGCTGGTCGCCAGACGAATCGAAGGCGAAGCGGCGTTTGCAGGGTTGCCTTCCAACGTGAAGTGCCGCGTTCGCCTCGAAGCTGGCGGCGGTCGCATCGGCCCCCAGTTGCTGGACCTTGCGAATTCCAATCACGCCGACGTGTTTGTCCTCGGCACCCACCCGCATCGCGGGCCTTGCGGCCGCCAATGGTCGGTGTCGCACGAGCTGCTCGCGCTTGCTCCGATGTCGGTGGCGTGCGTTCCGGATCCGATCGGGCGCCCGACGCGCCAAGCCGAAGATCACCGGTTTCGCGTCGCGTCTTGAGTTGCCGCTGAGGCGGTTTTGCGTTTCGGCGCAATAACGTCACGCGAAACCGCGGTGCGGCGCTCTTTCAGGGGCTGAAAGGCACAAACCGCCGCGGCCCGGGAGTTGCGTTGTGGCACCTGCGCACCCGAACAACGCAGCAACCCAAGAGAACAAGTCCATGACAGACGCCAGCCCCCTCAGTCCGAGAGCTCCTGCCCCGGTTCCCAAGCGGGTGATTCAGGTCGCGAAGATGCTCGCCTACTTCGCGATGTTGATGGTCGGCGTGCGGATCCTCGAAGAGATGTTCAAGGAGATCTCGAAGACCCAGTATGCCGAAGAGCTCAGTCGGGTCAGCGGGATGGCGGCCTCCCTTCTCGACGTCAACAAGAACCTCGATGACCTGATCGTCACCTTCTTCGCGCTCACGATCACGTTTCTCCTCATCCTCCCGATTTCCTGGGTCCACACGATCACGAAAGGAGACGAGAGCGACCCGTCGCTCACCCAGACGCTGATCGTCCTCAGCGTGATCGTGGCAGGCGTGATGCTGCTGCTCGACGACAACCTGGCCCGGTCGTTCAGCCTCGTCGGGGTCGTCGCCGCTGTCCGGTACCGCAACACACTCAAAGACCCGAAAGACGCGGTCTACGTCTTCCTTTCTCTGGGCATCGGTATGGCGTGTGGCCTCCAGAGCTACCACGTCGCGCTTTTGCTCAGCCTCTTCGAGTGCGGAATCCTCCTCGTGCTCTGGGTTTACCAGGCAGGCGCGCCTGCGCCTGGCGAAGCCAACCTGCTGCAGACTTTGCAGGCGAGCCAGAAAAAAGGCGCGCGCACGCCTGCCCAGGCGTTGGCCTGGCTCACTCCTGAAGCCCGCGAACGGCTCGAGGCCGACCTCGAGACCCAGAGCCGCTACATCACGATGGCAGGCATGTTCACCGACAAGAAGGGCAAGCGGCCCAACGCGGTGATCACCGTGCAGGTCACCGGCCCCGGATCCGCGCGCAACAACATCAACACCCAGATGGAAGACCACCGCGGCAAATGGCGGCTGCTCGGCACGGAAGAAAAAGACGGGGTGAACACCCTCGAGTACCTGGGCCGGTTGTCGAAGAAGAGGTCGCCGCCGCTCAACTTCCTCGAGCGATTGCGCAAAGCAGACCCCGGGGTTCAACACGTGGCGTTCCGTTCGTTGCGCCAACGCGCATCTTGAATCCTGGGGTCCTTTCGGCCGGGGCTGGTCGTTCGACAAGTCTTCGGTCACGATGGTATCGCCCCAGGGAGCGCCGCTGATCGCGGTT
>JANOHG010000786.1:0-1177 GCA_031406375.1 Archangiaceae bacterium
CCGACAGGCGTTGAGGCTGCTTCGGCCCGATGGTCTGTTGGTGACCTCGAGCTGCTCGGCGCGCATCACTCCGGAAGCATTTCTGGGTGCGATTAAAGAGGCGGCGTTCAATGCCGATACCGAGCTCGCGCTGGTCGAAGAGCGGTACCAGCCGCCCGATCACCCGATTCGCCTTGAGTTCCCCGAAGGTCGGTACCTCAAGTTCCTCGTGCTGCGGAAGATCCCTGACGCTGTGGGCTGAGCATGCAGCCGCTACTCCACGCCTGACGATGGTCGCCAAGGGTCAATTTCTCGAGCGCCCCACGTTGATTCCAATCGGGAAGCACGTGATGGAAGGAATGTCGCACCGCGGCGATCGTTCGCCCTTGCTGTTGGTGATTCCTCCGCGTCCCGATGAGAGCTGCGGAGGAATGGACCACGTCGTCGGAGCGGAGCTTGCGTTTGCAGCGTCCTCGGCCGGCTTTCCCACTTTGCGCTTCAACTTCCGGGGAATGGGCGCGAGCCAGGGAAGCCGCAGCACAGCCGATGGTCTGATTGAAGATGCGCTTGCCGCGCTCGAGGTCGCAGTCGACAATGCCGGGTTGGCGACCGTTTTTATCGCGAGCATCAATGGCTCAGACACTGTTGCTCTCACCCTTTTTCGTCGTGAACCGCAAAGGGTCCTTGGCGTCTGCTTCATCAGCCCTTCGACGAACGACCTCGCGCAGTGGCCAAAGGGTGTGCGCGCCGTGATGGGCGAACACGACAACTCCCTGTCGCGGCGCGCGGTTACATCCAACCGCGAACGCATCGAGATCATACCCGGGGTCGATCGCAGCTTTCAGCGTGGACTTACCTTGGTAGGGAAAGCAGTCGTCACCTGTCTCACCGAAGCAGCAACTTCACGGAAACACTAAACTGCCAGTGGTTAACGCAAACTTCACCCGGCCTGCCGGAATCCCACCGAAGATCCAATCGTTGGCACATACGTTCGTACAAAGAAGCCCGGGAGCACCATGTCCAAGATCGCCACCATTCTGATCAGTGCTGCACTTCTCGCTGCATGCGCGAAGGAAGAGGATGGCGCAGGGTTCACCCCCAACGATCTCGCGCGACCTGTTTACTCGGTGGATGAGCTGCCGGATGATCTGAGCGCGCATCTGCCAGGGAAGATCGTCGTCGATTTCGAAGACGGCAC
>JANOHG010000806.1:0-3501 GCA_031406375.1 Archangiaceae bacterium
CAACTCGATGGGCTCGGCGCCGATGTTCGTGCTCGTCGTCGGCCGCTGTACACTGATGTTCGTTCCCGGCGTTCCTAACGAGTATGTGCACCTGGTTCAAAGTGAAGTGTTGCCGCGGCTGAAGGCGCTGACGGGCCACACTGGCTACGCGCGACTCAAAGTCCTCAAGACGGTCGGCCTACCTGAGTCACACCTCGACGCGAAAGTGAGGCCGCTGTTTGCCCAACACCCGCTCGTCACGTTCGGCTTTCGAACCCACGCCCCCGAGAATCACCTCAAGCTCCTCGCCGTCGCCGATAACCCCACCTTGGCAGAGGCCGCGCTCTCGTCCGCGGAAGTCGCGAGCCGCGAGGTGCTCGGCGACTTCATCTTCGCGGAAGATGAACAGACAATGGCAGGTGCAATCGGCGAATTGCTCAAAGCCCGCGGTGAGACCCTCGCGGTCGCCGAATCGTGCACCGGAGGGCGCGTTTGCGCAGCGATGACCACCGAGATAGGCGCCAGCGACTGGCTGATCGGCGGTGTCGTCAGCTACCGCGAGAGCGCAAAGGAACACTGGCTCGGAGTGAAGCGAGAGACGCTCGCCAATCACACCGCCGTGTCAGCCGAGGTGGCCAGTGAGATGGCGCGAGGCGCATCCAAGGCGCTGAAGGCCGATTGGGGGCTGTCGGTGACCGGCTACGCAGGCCCAACCGGGGGCGACGCACGCAATCCGGTGGGCACGGTCTACCTGGCGGTGGTGAACGGTGCACAGTCGCCCATCGTCGAACGACACCATTACGCCTTTGCTGACGACCGAGACCGAACGCAACAGTACGCCGCCTGGGCGGCGATGGAAGCGCTGCGCCGTGCACTCAAAGGAGCAGGAAAATGACGAGTGAGGCCCCGCCCGCTGTTGCCGATGCTCAGCCGCACCCGCTGGTGACTGCGGTGAAGCTGTTCAGTTCCGCGTACAGGGTCGAGTTGATCCTCTTCGTGGTGACGTTTGTGGTGCTGTCGTTCTTCTCGTCACAGCGGTTTCTGCGGCAGAGCGCTGCCCCCCACTTTGTGTACCAGGCACAGGCGCTGTTCGAAGGTCGACTCGACATCGACCCGCAGGTGTTGCCAAACCTCGAGGATTGGGCGTGCGTGCGCGACGTCGGTGGTGTGCCCACGCGGTGTACGAGGCCGCTGCAGCCGACCGACAAGTGGTACTCGAGCTTCCCTGCATTCCCCGCCGTGGTGATGCTGCCGTTCGTCGCCATTCACGGCTACCAGTTCAACGACACCTCGTTTGGAGTCCTGTGGGCCGCACTCGCGGTCGCGCTCTTCTATTCGCTGATTCGCCTGGTCGCCAACCAGGAGGCGATGGATGAGGACCCGCGCGAACACATCGGGCTCGCGTTGCTGTTGGCGTTCGGCACCGTCTTCTTCTACTGCGCGATTCGCGGTGAGGTGTGGTTTTCGGCCGAGGTGATGGGGGTTGCGTTCAGCTGCCTCTACGCGCGCAACGCCCTTCGCGCCCGCCGGCCGGTATTGGCCGGATTGTTCTTCTCGATGGCGGTGATGACGCGCACGCCCCTCTTGTTCACCGGGATCTTCTTCGTGCTCGAAGCGGTCGCGCCGACACGCGGGAACCGCATCGAAGAGCTCAAAGCGTTGTCGAAGAATTTTTCGGTGGTGGGTCGCAAGTTGGGGCTGTTTGCCGCAGGAGCCGCGCCGGTCGCAGTGCTCGCCGCCCTTTTCAACAAAGTGCGCTTCGGAAGCTTCACCGAGTTCGGCCATCGGTTCTTCTACGAGAATCGAGTCAATCAGGACATCGACACGCTTGGCCTGTTCAACTTCGACTATCTGGCGCGAAACCTCGACGCCGCGTTCCTCAAGCTGCCGAAGTTGACCACTTCCCCTTGGGCGCTCTCGTACGACCCATGGGGCCTCTCGCTGTTGCTGACGTTGCCGCTGCTGGTGCTCGTCTTCGCTGGCGCACACAAGCCACGCGCGTATGCGCTCGCGGTTGGCTCGGCCGTCGCTCTGTTGGTTGCGTCGGCGGTGTTTCCAGGACCTTCGTTGGGAGCGCGTTCGTGGCCGGTTTGGGTCGCGTTTGCGGGCGCCATCATCATTCAAGCGTCGCTGTGGAAAAACGATGATCGCTCTTCTCGGCTCAAGGCTCCGTTGGCGATCACAGTGGCAGCGTGCGCACTTCCCGGGCTGATTTATCAAAACAGTGGCTACGCACAGTTCGGCTTCCGCTTCAGTCTCGACTACACGGTGTACATTCTGCTGCTGTTCGCCGTCAGCAGTTGGAGCCTGAAGCAACCCAAGGTTGCCGTGCTCGCCGCCTTCGGCGTGTTGATCAATTTCTGGGGAGCCGTCGGGTTTCGTGGTTACACCGAGCTGGTCCGAGGTTGGTAGCGAGTGGTCGACCCCAAGAAATGGCATACGCGAGAGGAAAGCGGAATTCGGCTGGATCGCCTGATGCGATGGTTTCACGATGATGAGCGCGTAGAGCACCCGAGAATCATCGAGGCTTTCAACCAGGGTCTGCGCGTCACCGAAGACGGGCGCTTCAAGCTCGAAATCGGCAACGATTGGTGCTTCGTCAGCGTGGAAGACGCCGCGTTTGAGGTGTTGGCGATCGACTTGTCCGATGAGGCACGGCCTTCGATTCGGTTGTCTGATCGCACCGCCGAATGGCTCGAAGCGACGAGCCTCGCGGTGAGCCCCGAAGGCATCCTCACCGTTCGCGTGAAAGGCGGCCGTGCCAAGGCACGCTTTTCACGCGACGCTCAGTTTGCCCTCGGTTCAATGCTCGAGCCGGAAGGCGACGGTTTCGTGCTGCGCGCCGGCGAAAGACGCTGGCCGACGTCGCTGCAAGGGTTGTTTCAAGCCTGACGAGCGCGCCTTAACGGAGGCTGGGCGTGGGGCGGGCGTCCGCTTGAATTCGCACGCCGCGACCGAACGAATGGGACGCTCAGTCCTCGGCAGCAGCAGCTGGCCGCAGAGCAGGGTGCCCACCGCCCAAAGCCAGCGCGCGTTCACGCGGCTTCCGCAGTGGGCGCGACGACTGGTACGGGCCTGGGTGCCTGAACGATTCGAGCGGCGAGTTCCTCGAGCAGAGCAGGGTGCACCTTGAGGTATTCGATCGCCTGCGCGCGCCCTTGGACGCTCTGCTCACCGAGGGTGAAGTACGAGCCAGACTTTTCGATCATTCCCATCGTCGCCCCGAGGTCGACCACTTCACCGGCGCGGCTGATTCCCTGGTTGTAGATGATGTCGAATTCAGCCTCTTGAAAGGGCGGCGCGCACTTGTTCTTCACGACTTTCACCCGCGTTCGACTTCCAACCACTGCGTCGCCCTCTTTGATGTTCCCGGTACGGCGGATCTCGCAGCGCACCGAGGAATAGAACTTCAGCGCGTTGCCCCCGGTGGTTGTCTCGGGGTTGCCAAACACGACGCCGATCTTCATCCGGATCTGGTTGATGAAGATGATGCAGGTGCCCGACCGACTCACTGCGCCGGTG
>JANOHG010000814.1:0-1538 GCA_031406375.1 Archangiaceae bacterium
CAACTCGATGCGGCGGTGACGACCACCGGCGTTGAATTCCTCGAGAATTTCCCTCAGCCGAAGGGGTTCCTCACCGGGCTTTGCTGCCACCACGTCGCCGGTGGTGCACTTGGTGTCAGAGCACACCAGCACCCAGAAGCCCGAAATCTCGGCTTCCCCGCTAACGATGACGTCAATCTGATTGCTCGCGGTCAGGTCGAACTCGCGCGATCCCGAAAGGATGTGGCGCTTGACGTCGACCTTGCGTTCGATTTCCCCTGCGACCGCCTTACCTCGTTCCCACAGCGTATCCGTCAAGTAGTCGTTGGCCTGCATCGGCACCACGATGAACAGCGCAAGCAACAGCAGAATGAGCGCGAACGCGAAGCTGAGAAAAATCGCCGCTGTTAACCCGATGCGTTGAGAGCGCTGCGCCACTGGCAGCCAACCTTAACGCGCCCACGCGGTGGTGCGCAGAAAGTGGCCGAGGGAATTTCAGCAATTTGTGTCGCCTGCCCGATGGCAATAAGAGTCGCACCAAAGCCAATGACGACGCGATTGTACCAAAGCGAAGTATTTCGCCAACACGATCCGGGGCCTGGCCACCCCGAGCAGATGGCTCGGCTCGAGAAGATCGAAGCGTTGCTCGAGCAGGTTCCGATTCAAAACGTCGAGACCGTCGCGCCGCGACCCGCAACCCGCGCAGAACTCGAAAGAGTTCACACCCCCGCGATGCTCGATCAGTTGACCGGCTTGGCAGGAAAATCGGTGCAGTTGGATCCAGACACGGTGATGAGCCCAAATTCCTACCAAGCGGCGCTGCTCGCGGCCGGCTCGGCGGCGCAAGCGGTCGACGACGTGCTCAGCGGAACTGTCGAGAACGCGTTCGCGCTGGTGCGCCCGCCGGGACACCACGCTGAAGCCTGTGCGCCGATGGGCTTTTGTCTCTTCAACAACGCAGCCGTCGCGGCGACCGCGGCGCTCGCCCGCGGCCTCGAGCGCGTCGCGATCCTCGACTGGGATGTTCACCACGGCAATGGCAGCCAGCACTCGTTCTGGAAGCGACGCGATGTGCTCTACCTGTCGTCGCACCAATTTCCGTTCTACCCAGGCACGGGCGGAGCGTGGCAGGTCGGCGAAGGAGCAGGCGCCGGCTTCACCATCAACGCTGCGTTGCCCGGCCACCAATCCGACGGTGACTTCGGAGCGATCTTTTCCGAGCTCTTTCTTCCCGTGCTCGAGCAGTACCAACCGCAGCTGTTGATCGTCTCGGCGGGCTTCGACGCCCACCACAGCGATCCTATCGGCGGGCTGAACGTCACCGAGCGCGGCTTCGCTGCGATGTGCAGCGCGCTAAAGCGGCAGATGAACGGCAAGCTCGTGCTGCTGCTCGAAGGTGGCTACCACCTCGAGGCGCTCGCCCAATCCGTTCACGCTTGCGTCGAAGTGCTTGCCGGCGCGCGGGCGGACTCGTTTTCCGGCGGGGTGCGCCCCGACACGCTCACCGCGATAGCCGAATCGAAGGAAGCGCTGAAAGGATACTGGAAGGGGCTGTGACC
>JANOHG010000830.1:0-1146 GCA_031406375.1 Archangiaceae bacterium
CCCGCTGCGCCACCTAAGTGATTCAACGCACGGTCGCTGTCGCCAGAGCTGGCTTCAGTCGAGCCCTTCGGCATTCTTCAAATCTCTCAGCCGCAAGCCGCTCTTCTTCAGCAGTCGGTAGAGGCTCTGCATCGAAAGCCCGGTGCGCGCTTCGGCGAGCTTGATGTCGAAGCCACACTCTTTCATCACCTGCGCGAAATACTGCCGTTCGAAGTCGGTTTGAACCCGATCGCGGGCCTCGTGGTAGGCGAGCGACGCAACCAGCTGGACGATCGACTTCGGATCTGAGCTCTTCGACGCCGGCTCGACCAGCAAGTCGAGCCAGCTGCCAACCCCTGGTGCGTGCTGCCTCATGGAGCCGCGTTCGAGCACGTTGCGCAGCTCGCGAACGTTGCCGGGCCATTCGTAACCTTCGAGCAGCCCCAGCGTTTGCGCCGACAGCTCGACCTGCGTGCCCAACGACTTGAGCAAGTGCAAAGAGAGCAACGCGAGATCCGTTTTGCGGGTTCTCAGCGGAGGTATCCGCACCCGCGCGGCCGCGATCCGGAAATACAGATCCTTGCGGAAGCGACCCTGCGCGACCTCTTCGCCAAGGTTTTGCTGGGTGGCGCTGACGATCCGGGCGTTGAGCGCTTGGGGCTTTCCTTCCGCGATCGCCGGAAGCTCACGGGCCTCGAGCGCGCGCAGCAGCTTCGGTTGAACCGCGCGCGGCAGCTCGGTGATCTCATCGAAGAACAACGTTCCACCCTGCGCTCCGGCGAAGGCTCCGTCTGCGCCGAACAGCTCGACCGCGGCGTTCGCTTCGCTTACGAGTGTGCAGTCGACCACGCGAAACGGCCCGTGCCGCCGAATCGAATGTGCGTGCAACGCGCGGGCAGCAAGCTCTTTGCCGGTACCCGTCTCACCTTCAATCAGCAGATTCTGCTCGTCCGTGGCGTACCGGCGCAGCTCGGTGAAGACCCACCGCATCGACTCTGATGCACCCACCAGTTCGCCGAAGCTCTCGCCTCCCATCAACTCGACTTGGGTCCCATGGGCCTGCTGCTTCACCAGCAGCTTCGTTTTTCCCAACGCTACCTTGTCACCCGGCTCGAGATAGGCCGAACCGACCTGCCGCCCATCGACCCAGCTCCCATTTCGGCTTCC
>JANOHG010000840.1:0-6596 GCA_031406375.1 Archangiaceae bacterium
TGTTTGAACCCCAAACTTGTTGAGCACTGAAACCCACAGTTTCGTCGCAGGTTGATAATGGCGGAAGTTGTTCCTGTCGTCCTGCGAGGAAGGGGAAAAGTCGAGCCAACGCCCCATGCGCAGCTTCCCTTGCGCTCCTCCAAGCAAGACGTACGGCACGTTGAGCCCGCCGTGGATGTCTTCTCCAAAATCCTGGCCCCACACGATCAACGTGTTGTCGAGCAGCGTGCCATTCGACTCGGGCACGGCGTTCAGGCGATCCATCAGCTCACACAGACGCGACGCATACCAGTTCTGCAGCTGCGCCACCCGCAGCCGGGCAGTCGCGCCAAGCGCTGTCTGGTCTTCGGTGACGTGCGCGACCGCGCCGTGCATGTCGTCGACGTCGCTGAAGAGCCAGGGCAGTTTTCCGTATCCGAGGTTGCCCCAGCCTGCGTTGACGAACCGAGTGCGGTCGCATGCGAACGCTTGCGTCAGCAGGTCAAAATGAATCTGCGTATCCGCAGGCAAGGTGTCGCCGCTTCCTGGGCGGTTCAGGCTCGGCGCCGTCGGACTGGTGCAGCTGATGGGCGCGTATTGCGTCATCCCCAACCGAGTCTCGATGTCAGCGAGGGCAGCAAGGTGGTCGTCAAGCTTCACCTTCTCAGCCGTCGCCAGACGAGAACGCAGCCGCCTTGCGCTCGACTGCACCGCTGCGAGGACGCTTTTCTGGCCCTTCAGGCGCTGAGCATCGGTAGATCCCGTGCCCCCAACGGTGTTGCCGAACAGCTGTCGGTAGGCGTCGGCTGGGTTCGAGAAGCCCGGGAGTCGCTGCCCAGCGCGATCAAAGGCGAGCGAGTCGAGGTGGTTGTTGCCTGAGCCACAACCGATTCCGAGCTGAATCGAACGGACTGCGGCGCCACTTCCCAGGTGTTGCCCAAGCTCGTAGTCCAGCGACGCGCTGTAGGGCATGCACTGGCCACCGACATCTCGAATTGCCGAACCGGTGAAAAATGTGGGGCAGGTGTGCTCGTGTCCCAGATAGAGCGTGCGGCTTTCGAGCGGCCGCGTGGGATCGTTGGGAAGCAATGCTGCAGTTGTCGCCAGCCCCCGAAGCACCATCATCTTCGAGCTGTACTTCTTCAAAGGCTCGAGTGACGAGTTGGGAAAGGTGAGCGACTCGGGAGTGATTGCGAATTCCGCCCTTCCATTCGACCCTACCGGGCGCAGCCCTTCCCACCTGCCGCCAAACCCGGTGTAGAGCAGCAGCAACCGCATCGGGGGGGCAGCGGCTTGCCCATGCACCACCGAACTTTCGAGCAGCCGATAGAAGGGAAGTGCCGCAGCCGAAGCGCCAAGGGCTTTGAGCAGTTGACGCCTTTGCCATGAGAACGAAGCCACGGTTTTTCTCCTCTTACGGGGCGCGCGAACGCTTGATGAACAGCTCTGAGGCGATGAGGTCGATGATCAGATCTCGCACCAGCCCGTCGTTTGAGAGAAAGCCACCCGCAGTCGCCCGCAGCACCGCGCGCGCTGGGGCATCGACTGGTCGGGCGGTCGCATACTCGAGCCAGTTCTCGGCGAAGCAGGCGCGCGCGAGGCTGCTCTGCCCCACTTTGTCAGCCAGCCCGGGTGCGCCGGTGAACGGTCCATCGACGTCGGTGCCGCGCAGGGCTCCGGTTGCATCAACGGGCTTGTTGTTGTCGGTCGCGCGAAAGGCGCCGATTGCGTCGTAGTGCTCGAGCCCATTGCCGATTGGATCCATCTGCTGATGGCAACCGCTGCAGGCTGCGTTGTTCGCGTGCGCCGCGAAGCGCTCACGGGTGGTCTGGGTCGGATCCGGCGGAGGCAGCGAGATGTTGAGGTTGCTCGGCGGGGCGCTCACCGACTGGCAAAAAAGGCGAGTGCGCACGAAGTACCCTCTGCGGGTAGGCGAGCTGTCGACCGTTTGCGCGTGCGCCGCCAAGACACTGCCATGGGTAAGCACGCCCGCGCGTTCGCTTGTCGGGAGCGTGAGCCGCCCACCTGCCCCTGGGCTCGCGCCGTAGAAGGTGGCCAGCGCAGGGCCGCCGACGGTCCAGCGCGCGGAGAACAGATTGGCAAAGCGCGCGTCGTCGTCGAGAACCGCCGTCGAGAAGAAGTCAGCAGTTTCCTTCAGCAGCGGCCCTTTGAGCACGGCCCAGTTGGCAAAGCGGGCATCGCGGGTGACGGTCGGAAGCCGCGACACTTCGAGCCAGTGGGTTGCGAAAGTTCCCAACGGCCCTTTCCCCTGAGCAGTCGCGAGCAGCCTCAGGGCGTGGTCCCGACGAACCGCTGCCGTCAGCACCTGCCCGTTGGCACCTGCGGCCTCGAGCTGCGCGTCGGGAGGAGCACCCGTCAACAAGTACGCCAGCTGGGCGGCGATCTCGGGTCCGGTCAGCACGACTTCCCCCGTCGCAACCTCTGAGCTGCCGAGCTCGGTTTGGTAGAGGAATGCGGCCGATTGAAAAATGACCTGCAGCGCAAGCGAAAGGCCTGCCTCGAAGGTGGCGTTCTCTCGGCCGATGTCGAATACCGCGACCAACTCATCGACTTCTTCGGTGAGCACTGGTCGTCGAAACGCGCGAGCAGCGAATGTTGAAAGCACCGTGCGCGCGCACATGGGTGCGCTCATCGAGCAAGAGGTCGATGCAGACAGCTCGAGCGCTTTGGAAGTGGCGATCGCGGGGACATCATTCCAGAGGTTGCGAGCCAGCTCGGGGGTGACCCGCAGCGCAGTCGCCTTGTTCTGGTAGCCGTTGAATAACGTGTCGGTCGGGAAGTCGACCGCGGTCGGTCGCGCTACGAAGAGCGAAGCCAGCGATGCATTGAACTCAGCTTCGGTAAGTCGGCGGATTCGGGTGGGAATCACCGTGCCGGGGTTGACAGGGGTGACCGGCTCGTCAGGCACCTTGCGCCGCCGGTAAGTCGGCGTTTCGATCTCTCCGATACACCCCACCGCCAGCGCGAGGCAGGCGACGGGCAACCAATGGTGAGCCATCGTGCCTCCAATGACGTGTACGTTCAGAGGCTCGGGTTTTGTTATTCTCGAAGGGTGAAGCTGAACCATTGGCCGCAAAACGGCCCCGCGGTGTGGTTGCTGGTGGGCCTTCTTGGCGTCGCCTGCGGTCCGAAACCCCACCCTCCTGATGCGGGGGACTGCGCAGCGCCGCTTCTCGTCGAGGTGAAACCGGTTTTCCCGAGCGCGCCGCGGTGGAATTCCTACCTGCGCGCAGGCACGGGTGTTCCATGCACTGGCCAAGAGCTGGGCGGCTACGAGAGCTGCGTCCACGGCGGCGAACAGCGGCAGGTGGTGGTGCCCGGCGTCTCTTGTTTCGGTCACGTCGCCCGCGACGTGCTGAATGTCTTCGAATGGACGTGCGTGCTCGAGCAAGGTGCCGCCGTCTTTCGCACCCAGGGGTTTCGCAAAGGCAAGGGCCTAGGACATCTGCTCTCGGCTTCAGGGTTTCTGGAAAACGCGATCGAAGTGACGCGAGGCCAATGCGAGGTGGCGCGAGCCGCACCTTCGGTCTGGTGGGACAACCCAGTGGTCCTTTTGCCTGACAATCCCGTTGAGCCAGCGCGGCTCACCGGCGTGGGGACCATCTATGTTCTTCCCGAGTCGCGCGCCACCGCAGGCTATCACCTGTCGGGCGCGGGCATCGCCTTGGTTACCTTGCCAGGGGCGACAATGCAGTTCGCTGCAGATGCAGGAATTGGTTGCGACTCGACGAGTGGTTCGTTCGACGCAGGCGCTGGAGGCTACCGCAGCCTCATCTGCGCCAGTGGGCGTGACCATCTCTGGCTCGAGGGCGCCTTCGACGGCACCGGGGCCGACGCGCTGTTCTGGTATGGGACCCGATTCTCGCGCATGCACCGCGTGCGTTCGGTTGACCACAGTGGCGCGAACATCCTGTTGCAAAACTGCAAAGCGAATGCCTTGACCGACGTTCAAACCTCGCATGGGTCCGTGGGAATCAGGGTCGCTGAAAGTTCGGACACGCTGATTCGCGGCGCGCGATCGAGCAATGCGCACCACGGGATGGAACTCTACGGAGGCCAGCGACTTCGAATCGTGGACATCACCGTCGATAACAATTGGTACGGCTTTCAGTCCGCGTACACGAGCGAGGTCACCGCGGTCGGGGTGTTGGCGGTCAACAACCGCGAAGAGGGCATCGCCTTCCGTGCGGGCGACGGGATCACGCTCGCGCAGGTGACCGCCATCAACAACACCGGCATCGGCATCCTCTTCGGGTTTGAATTGCGAAACTTGCGGTTGGTGAACGCGGTGGTCGCAGACAACCGCATCGGAATTTCAATGCTGCCCGCATCGCAGCTGGGCGACGGCAAGAACGAGATCGCCCACCTCGCACTGCTCGACAACACCCAGACTGGCATTGTCGTCGGCTCGGATTCGGCGCGCCCCAGCGACCCGCTCACCTTCTCAGGTCAGTTCCTCGTCGGTACCGCCGGGACAAATTGTACCATTCTGGCCAATGCGCCCAACCCGGGGCTTGATGGCCAGTGCCGCCACGGAACCGGGTTATTGACCCCCGCGATCTCGGTCGATGCCGCTGGTGCTTTCATCGGCAAGGTCGAGTCAGACGATGTGCTCAACGCAACCGATCAGCAGGCCTTGGCGCCCTTCAGCCCGCGGCTCGACTGGCTGAGCTTCGAGAATCGCTACCGCGTTTGGGGCAAAGAGGTCGCGGCATCCGGGCCCTGTGAAAACGGGCTGTGTCGCATCTACGACTGGCGGCTGGCCAGCAAAGACAAGGTGCTTCGCGGGCGCCTGGGTCGTCTTGTCCTTGGCGCCGGCTGCCCCGCCGCGGTTGACCCGACGGTTGCGCGGTCGGTGATGACCGATGGGCATCCGTTTCCCAACGTCTTCCTGACTGGCGCCAAAGAGTTGATGGGCGACAACGATGGGTTGTGCGAAGCGGGCGAGCGCTGTGTTTTTACTCCCAACCTGGGCGTGTACCAGGGCGAGCCGCCCGCCTCGAGCGAGGTTTGCGCAATGCCGTCGGGCAGCTTCGATCGCACGTCGATTGGACGGCTTGACGGCGAGTGACAGCGGCGTCTACTTGACGATCGCCGAGCAGCGTGCCATTCGACTCGGGCACGGCGGTTAGGCGATCCATCGGCCCACACAGGCGCGACGCATACCAGTTTCTGCAGCTCACGGCTAAGGAAGACGCTGCGCCATCAACGTTCTGCACACCCAAAGAGAAATAGGTCAGCGAGACGTCTTCAACTGAACGACGAAGCTGCGCGACTCACTGCGAGAGTCGAAGATGCCAACCCGCACTGGCCCCAGAGAAAGCTCTCCGCCCTGAAACGTGCCTGCTGTGGCGACGCAGCCCGAGCCGAGGACCAACGTTTTCCCGACGCCATCGGCAGAGCCGGTGAACGCGATCACCTCGTTGGGAACCGCAGACGTCGAAAGCCGAGCCAGAAAACCGGTGGCCTGCCCAGGTCGGCCGAGCAGGTGTGCGCCGAGCTCCGCGCCGTCGGAAACCCAACCGGTCATCCAGGCCTCGTCGTCGACGAGCGCCACGCTGAACGCCTCATCGGCGCCTGGGCTTCCGAAGCGTCGCGTATAGACCCGTTCGCCCGATGAACTGAGTCCGAACCAGAAGATGTCTCTTTCCGGGCCATCGCTGGTGAGTGGACCCAGCACGCCATGAAACGACCCCACCATCGTCGCACTTCCGTCGGCCTTCGAGCGCAGCGCGGTGGGTTGCGCGAAGCCGTCGACGGGGAAGGCCGTGCTCGCGAGGTGACTGCCATCACGCGTGTCGAAGCGCGCCCAAAAAACGTCCCGCGTTCCGTTCGGCAGCGCGACTTCCCCCAGCTTGAGCTTTCCGTCGTAGAGCCCAGAGATCGCGATGCCGTCGCCGTCGACCGCCAGCAAGCCTGACAGCAGCGAGGGCGCCTTCAGCTCGGTCGGGAAATGCCGAAGCCACCGACTTCGACCAGTGGCAGGGTCCAGCTTCGTTACCCACAGATTGACAGCAGCACCGCTGTGCGTCTGCTCATCGACGCGCATCGAAAAGCCCGAAGTGCCTAGCACCGCAACCTCACCCGACAGATCAAGGCTCAGTTGGCTCACCGAGGGGCGAACGCTGCCCATCGGCTGCGGTTCGAAGAACCATTGGGTCCACTGATGCAATCCCGCGCCATCGAGCTTCATCACGAATGCGCGGCTGGCATTGCCGGGTGGACTGCTAGCGCTGAAGTCCGACCCGGGCGGCGCAGTGCCTGCGAGCATCACTGCGCCTTGCGCGTCGGCGACCAGCGATGTTCCGTCTACTGCGGGTCCGAATGACTTGCTCCAGTCGACGTCGCCATTGGGCGCGAGCTTCACGAGGAACATCTGCGGTGCCACCGCTGCGGGAAGCTGCGTGCTCCGAAGCGCGAGCGAGCCTGAGTAGCGGCCAAGCACGAACAACGCGCCATCGGGCGCATACGCCAACCCCACCACGTCGTCGCCCATCGAATCGCCCAACGTTTGAGCCCAACTCGAGCTGCACGCAGACTCGCGCGCAGTGAAGCTGCCGGGGTTGATGCCGTTTCCACTGCACCCGACGAGCACG
>JANOHG010000851.1:0-4837 GCA_031406375.1 Archangiaceae bacterium
ATCTGGAAGCACTGACCGAGGTGCTCAAGGTCGTCGACCAGCAGAAGGTCGATCGCCTCGTCTCGCTCGGTGATGTCGTCGGCGACGGCGCCACGCCGAACCCCAGCGGCGACCAGGTGCGGCAGAACGCCGAGGTGACGCTGCTGGGCAACCACGCCGCCGCCGTCGCCGGGCGCATGGACTACTCGTTCTATGACGACGCCGCGCGCCACGCCCTCGACTGGTCGGCGAACGTGATCACCGACGAGAACCTCGGGTGGCTGCGGAGCCTGCCCTACACGTACCGCATCGGCGACGTCGGCTTCTGCCACGGCTCTCCGGTCGAGCCGCGCAGCTACGAGTACATCTTCGCGCTCGAGCAGGCCCGCGAGCTCATGCCGTATGCCGTGGATCTGCCCGAGGTGACGTTCATCGGGCACAGCCACCTGTGCAAGGCGTTCGCGATCGGCAATGGCGAGGTCAACGACGTCGTCGCGCAAAAGTTCGGAATCCGCAAAGGCTACAAGTACATCATCTCGGTTGGCTCGGTGGGTCAGCCGCGCGACTACGACAACCGCGCGTGCTTCGTGATCTGCGACACCGACGCGCGTACTGTCGAGTACCTGCGTGTCGAGTACGACATCGAGGCGTCCGCTCAACGAATCTTCGACGCCGATCTCGCTCTCAACTTCGGAAAGCGCCTATTCCTCGGCGTCTGAAAAGCCCGCCGCGGGCACAAAGCTGACCTATGTATTGCGGCGCATGAATCACACCCTTCTGTGGATCGCCCTGATTGTCCTCTGCTCGGGGTGCCGCAAGCCGTTGCCGTCGCCCGACTTCACCGAGGCTTCGAACCGCTGCACCAACCTGCTCGCTCTTCAGGGCGATGATGCCTATTCGTCGACCGCGATGGATGAAGTGGTCAGCCAGTTGGGCCGCGTTCCGGAAAAGAGCGCCGACTCGAAGGCAGCCGTTGCGTTGATTGCGACCATCGCCGCGGAGAAAGCGCGGATCGCGAGCGACGCCGCGAAACTGGCCGCGGCGCCGCCGGCTGCTGAGCCGACGTTTCCATCGTTTGCGCCGGTCGCCGTAGAACCCGTCGTCGAATCGACGCCTGACGCCGCCGCGAACGAGCTGGCCCGCGGTGCGGACTTTGCGGCGCTCCAGCGAAAGTATGTCGGCTGTCTGCTGTCGAAGGGCGACATCACGATGATCAGCCCCGATGGTGGTGCCTCGCCTTCCGAAGGTTTCGAGCTTCACGACAGCGCGTCGTGCAGAAGCCGCCTGAGTCTTGGCTCAAACCTGGTGGTCGTGCAGGCGGGGAAGATCGCGCACGTCATCACCAAAGACTCACTGAAAACGGTCATCACACTCGAGGACGGCGGCAAACCGTCGACACCCTGATGGAACAGCAAACCTTCATGACCTTGATGCGGCTGGTGCCGAAGTCGGCGTTGTCGAACGTGGTGGGAATGGCGACGCGATTTCCGGCGCCGGCCTCGATGCACCACGCGGCGATTCGGGTGTTCGCGAAACGGTATCGAATCAACCTCGACGAGGCCGAAGGCAAGATCGAAGACTACCCGACCCTCGGTCAGTTTTTCACCCGCCGGTTGAAGGCGGGCGCGCGAACCATCGACCCATCGCCTGCGGCGATCGTCTCACCGGTCGATGGCGCGGTCTCTCAAGTTGGGTCGGTGTTCGTCGGCCAGTGTCTTCAAGCGAAAGGAATTTCGTTTCCCGTCGACAAGCTGTTGGGTGACGCGAAGGAAGCCAAAGCCTTCGAAGATGGCGCGTTCGCTACGCTCTATTTGGCGCCCAAGGACTACCACCGGATCCACAGCCCGCTCGAGGGCGAGATCACCGGTTACAACTATCTGCCCGGCGCGTTCTGGCCAGTCAACCCAGCTTCGGTCAACACCACCGATGCGCTGTTTGCGATCAACGAACGGCTTGTGACCTACCTGAAGACTGATTTGGGGAAGGTCGCCGTGGTGGCGGTAGGAGCCACCTGCGTCTCGCGCATCCACGCGAGCTACGATGCGATCCTCACCCATACTGGCCAGCCCGCGCGCTCTCATCAGTACGAGCGGCCGATTGCGATTGCACGCGGCGCTGAGCTTGGGATGTTCGAAATGGGATCGACGGTGATCCTGCTGTTCGAGAAGGGAAAGATCGCCTGGAATCCCAAGCTCTCGCCTGACGTGCCGGTGCGGTTGGGCGAGCAGATCGGACGCAAGCTTTGAGCGTGCAGGCAGGGGCCAAGGAGCCAGGACGATGAGCAAGTACAGCAGCGTGAAGGGGATGAACGATCTCCTTCCTCCGGCGATCGACACCTGGCACCACCTCGAGAAAATCGCCCACGAGACGATGTCGCGCTACGGCTTCGCCGAGCTTCGCACCCCGATCGTCGAAGACACCGAGCTCTTCACGCGAAGCGTGGGTGAGAGCTCCGAGATCGTGGGAAAAGAGATGTACAACTTCGCCGACAAGGGCGGCCGCAACATCGCGATGCGTCCCGAAAACACGGCGCCCGCGGCTCGTGCGTACCTCGAGCACTCGTTGCATCAGAAAGAGCCACTGACCCGCTGGTATTACCTGGGGCAGATGTTTCGCTATGAGCGGATGAAGACTGGGCGCACGCGCCAGTTCTGGCAGTTGGGTGTCGAGGCGTATGGATCAGGCGAGCCGGCACAAGATGCGGATGTGATGGAACTGGCGGTGCACTTCATCGAGCGCCTGGGACTTCGTGATGTTCGCCTCGAGATCAACTCGTTGGGCGATGAGAGCAGCAGGCCTGGCTACCTCGAGCGGGTGAGGGCGCACTTCGCTGCGCACACCGACAAGATGTCCGAGGATGCGAAGAACACGCTCGCGACCAATCCGATGCGGCTGCTCGACAGCAAAGAAGAAGCGCTGCGTTCGCTGATCGCCGATGCGCCGGTGATGATCGACTGCCTCGACGAAGGCAGCCGGGCGCACTTTGCAGAGGTCCAACGGTTGCTCACCTTGCTCGGGGTGCAGTTCACCATCAACCCCCGCCTCGTGCGCGGCCTCGACTACTACACCCGCACCGCGTTCGAGTTGGTCGCCAAGTCTGAGGTGCTGGGTACAGCGAGCACGGTGGGCGGTGGCGGCAGGTATGATCGGTTGATCGAGCAGCTTGGAGGCCCGAAGGTGCCCGCCATCGGTTGGGCGATGGGCCTCGACCGGTTGGTGTTGTTGCTTGGCGACAAGGGCAAGGCGGACCCTCCGGTGCTGTTCATTCTCCCGGTCGACGCGCCAGCGAAAGACGCGGCGCTCAAGCTCGCGGTTCAGCTTCGTCACCAGGGGTTGCAGGTCGACCTCGATCCGCGCGGTGGGTCATTGAAGGCGCAGTTCAAGCGGGCGGCCCACGTTCGAGCGAAGTTCGTCATGGTTCTGGGTGAGCGCGAATTGAACGAAGGCAAAGCCAAGCTGAAGCTTCAGGCTGAGAAGGACGTCGAGCGTGAGGTTTCCCTCGACAACCTCGCCGCCGAGCTGGGACGCGCGAATTCGTCGTCTACCTGAGGAAGCCCATGATCCGGTCGCAAATCGCCGCTGTCATTTTGTGCGCAAGCCCAGTCTTGGCCGACGAAGAGCTTGCGGCGCAGGGCAGGCAAGCGCCGATGTTTCGACTGCCGGCGTACAACGCCAAAGCGATCGGCGCCCCGGTGGTCGGCCTCGACAAGTACATCGGGGCCCAGCCGGCCGACAAGAACGCGAAGGTGGTGCTGTTGTCGTTCATGGCCAGCTTCTGTGCTCCGTGCAAAAAGGAAATGCCGTATCTACAGGCACTGCACCAGAAGTACGCGGAACAGGGATTGCGCGTGTTGATGGTCAGCATCGACACTGAGCCCGCCGGCCAGAAGATCATCGACGAGCTGATTGCGACCCATCAGGTCACCTTTCCGGTATTGAAGGATCGTTTCAATCTGGTGGCTCGCCGGTGGTTGGGCAACCAGAGTCCTCTGCCTTCGGTGTTCATGGTGAAGCCCGATGGCGTGGTGATCTCGGTTCACCGTGGCTACAGCGACGAAGCGGGCGTGCTGCTCGACAAGGAAGTGAAGGACGCGCTGCGGATCAAGTGACTTCACCGCGTGTGCTGACAGTGATTGCCGGCCCGACTGCTTCGGGAAAGTCGGGCCTGGCCCTCGCGCTTGCCCAGAAGTACGGCGCCGAGCTCGTCGGAGCGGATTCGCAGCAGGTCTATCGTCACTTTGACGTTGGTACGGCCAAGCCTTCGGCCGAGGAAACAGCAGGTGTGCGCCATCACCTCATCTCGGTAGCTGACCCCTTCGAGCCCTTTTCAGCGGCGCGATATCAAACGCTGGCCGACGCCGCGATTGCGGACATTCATGCGCGCGGCAAACACGCGGTCGTCGTCGGCGGCACTGGGCTGTACCTGCGGGTCTTGCTCCACGGGGTCGTCGCAGCGGTTGGCACCGACGCAAAGCTACGAACGGAGTTCGAGAAGGATTCCGACGCCAACCTCCACGCGCGCCTGAAGGAAGTGGACCCGGTGACGGCCCTCAGGTTGCCTGCCGCAGATCGGGTGCGCGTCATTCGCGCACTAGAGATTCACCAGCTGTCGGGGAGGACGGCGTCCGAGCATCGAGCCGAGCACGCCTTCGCAGCCGAAAGGTATCGCTTTGTGTTGTGGGTGTTGTCGCCGCCGCGCGAAGCGCTGTACGCCGCGATCAACGCGCGCACCCGGCGAATGTTCGCGGGTGGGTTGCTCGATGAGGTGCGGTCGCTGGTCGCAGCGGGGTTTCGCGAGGCGGCTGCGATGCGCAGCGTCGGTTACGTCGAAGCGCTCGACGTGATCGAGGGCCGAACG
>JANOHG010000898.1:0-1441 GCA_031406375.1 Archangiaceae bacterium
GCGCCGCGCGCATGGCCAAACAGCTCGGACTCCATCAACGATTCGGCGATCGCTCCGCAGTCGACGGGGATGAACGGTTCAGCCGCGCGTGCGCTGCGCTCGTGAAGGGCGCGCGCGACCTGCTCTTTGCCAGTGCCCGTCTCGCCGGTAATCAACACCGGCACGCTCGATGGAGCAGCCCGCGCCACCTGCTTGTACACCTCGAGCAACGCCGAGCTGCGGCCCACCAACCGGGTCTGCTTCACCTGCTGGCGAAGGTTCTTGTTCTCTTCGACGAGTCGCTTTTGATCCAGCGCCCGGCGCGCGACCCGAACGATGGCGTCAACGTCGAACGGCTTCGAGAGGTAATCGAACGCACCTTGCTGAATCGTGTCGAGCGCGCCTTCGATGTTGCCGTAGGCGGTGACGATGACGACCGGCGTCTCGGGTTGATGCTCGCGTGAGGCAGTGAGCACCTTCAGCCCGTCACCGGGATCCGGCATCGCCATGTCGGTGAGAACGAGGTCAAAGACTCCCGGGCCAGACAACAACCCCACTGCGTCTGCAGCGTTCGACGCCTGCTTCACCTCGCCCAGGGTACAAAGAAGCCGCTGCAGCAAGTCGAGCGCGTGTGGGTCGTCGTCGACGGTCAGAATTCTGGGCTTCATCAAGGACTCACGCCGCTGCGGTCACGCGAGGCGCGTCGTGGTTGGGCGATCGTTCGGCGATCGGCAGACGCACCGAGACCTGGGTGCCGATGCCGACCGCAGTCTGCACGTCGATGGTGCCGCCGTGCGCTTCAACCAATCGCTTGGTGGTCGCGAGCCCCAACCCATACCCCGGGCGGCCACGCACCTCGGGCGCACGGAAGAAGGGGGTGAACAGCAGCAACCGCGACTCGTCACTCATGCCTGGGCCGTTGTCGGTGACTTCGAGCAGCGCGAATTCCTTCTCACTCGACACCCGTACTGTCACCCGCGCTGCCGGTTGACCGGCAGTGTACTTCACCGCATTCGAGAGCAGGTTCTGAGCAATCGACTGCAACAGGGTGCCGGCGCACTGAACGTGAATGTTGGGCGCAAGGTGTCGATCGAGCTGCACGCCCAGCGTCGCCGCGGCCTGGCCCTGCTCGAGAAGAATCGTAGTCACCGCAGTGTCGAGCTCACCGCTGCTGCGTTCGCTGGGTTTTCCGGCGCGGCAAAAGCGAAGCAGCGCGTCCACCAGCTCACTCATGCGCCCAGTCGAAGACTCGGCTTGCGCGAGGAGCTCCTTGATTTGCGCATTGTCAGACTGGCGTCGTGCGAGGGTGAGGTAGCCCTTTAACGGCGAGAGCGGTGAAATCAAGTCGTGCGCGACCCGCGAAGCGAATGCGTCGAGCTCTTGGTTGCGGCGATTGAGCTCGGCCATCTGCTCTGAAATCGTCTGTTCCTGACGTTTGAGTAGGCGTGTGACCTGAAGGGCG
>JANOHG010000903.1:0-3762 GCA_031406375.1 Archangiaceae bacterium
AACGCGGTGCCCTCGAGGTATTCCATGACGAGAAAAGGGCGCGAGTCAGGCAGCGTGCCGAAGTTGAAAATGTCGACAATGCCTCGGTGCCGAACGGCGTTCACCGCCCGAGCCTCTGCCAGCAGTCGATGGACGTTGACGGGATCAGCTGCCGCTGCCTGTTTGAGAACTTTGATCGCGACTTTCTTTCCAATCAACTCATGCGTGCCTGCATACACATCGCCCATGCCGCCCGAGCCCAACAGTTCCCCGACCTGATAGTCGCCAACTTTCTGGCCTGTCAGCGGCATCGGTGCTGAGCCATTGTCGAGATTCCCCAACCCGTCGGCGAACGGTAAAGGAATGTCGGCTGTTGGTCCGTCTGTCCAAAGCGAAGGGCGGGCAACCACCGTCTGAATCGGCGTGCCGTCGCATGGGCAACTCACCGTGCCCGGCTCGAATTCTCTCGAGCAATTCAGACATTTCATCGTGAGAATCCCTGGTCGAGGAACAACGTCGCTATTGTGCACCAGTGCATGCTGAAACAGCCATCGCCTGAACCCAAAGTGATGGGTTTCGCTGCGCGGTAGGGGTGCGAATGATGTGCGAGTGTGTGCTTAGTGAGTCGAAGGGCTCTGGTTGTAATTTCTGCGCTTACATGGTTGCCGCGGGCCGAGTGCCACCTTCTTCATGGCCACGGGAACGACTCGAGATCGCGCACCACTTCAACGTCGGAGCCCGTTTCGAGCGGCAAGGTGTCGCCCGAAAGACGGAAGGCGAAGCCAGACAGCAAAAACCGGGGAACGAGCGACGGCTCAAGCTGTGAGCGCAGCTTGGCCACGTGTTCTCTCGCGACCTGCACGTCGCGGGGCAACGCGCATGAGAAGCCGACGAGCCGTGGGCGACGTTGCCGCACCAGGTCGAGCATTTCGGTGACTGGAATTCCGGGGACGATGGCGTCGGCGCACACACCGCGGCAGAAAGGACTTCGGCGGCCATGCGCGGCCCAATGGTGTGTGAGTTCCCCGGGGTTTGAAAGATGAGCACGTCGAGTGGTGCGGCTGAACGTCGGGCGAGAGTGATCAGCATGAACGCTCGTTCGCACCAGGCCGTGCTCTTCGGTCACGGTCAGGCCCGAAAGTTGCCACTCGAGTCCCGCCTGGTAGAGCGCGGGCTGCAACAGGCCGATCAAGGTTGATTCATTTCCCAGGCCCAAGGACTGCGCCTCACCAACCAGCGAAGCACACTCGGCCTCGGCGCCGGCCTTCCCCGCAATGAGAAGGCGCTTGAACAGCGCTCGCACCCGTTCGGTGTCCTTCTTTAATGGCTCATCACGTTCGAGCCTCAAATCGCACGCAGAACAAACGCTGTGGGTGAAGCTGGGATCGTCGTACGGAGCCCGTTCGCCGAGAAAATTCTGGCAATAGGCGCACCAGCGAATCATCGAGCCGGCATCCCGCGCGGCGCTATACCGAGCCAGTCGATCTGGTTGCGACCGGCGTCGTTGGTGAGCCCCGTCATTCTGAGTGGCTGACGAAATCCATTGGAACAACCCAGCTTAAAGGCACACCTCTGTACTCTCTCAAGACCCAAGCTACCAGACGCCAGGCAACTCGAGCTCAGCCATCGCGATCGCCCACCCCATCGAGTAACGCGCATTGACTTCACACCGCGGTTGAAAATGTACCGCCCCGCCGGGTGCGCGCCAACGAAACGCATCGAGTCCGAACGGGCCGAAGTAGCCCACCTGCGTCAATGCCCGCGCGGTGGTGCGCGCCTCGCGTTCAAGCTCCTCACGCTCGCTTTGGGTGAGCGTCACTGACGAAGCGCGCTCGGTCGACAGCCACGTGCCTGACGCGTCGATGGTTTGCACCGTTAGAGCTCCCAGGACCAGCGCCCCGTCAGCGCCGAGCCAGCCATGCACTGCGCAGTCGAGCTCGCGTTCAACCAACGGCTCGACCTGTAGGCCGTCGCCCGACCGAAGGGCGGCTTCTATCCACACCCGGTCAGTTGCATTGAAAACGTTGGACGCGATCTTTCTTCGCCCGCGCCCGGCGTAGCCCAGGGGCCGCTTCATCAGCCAGTTTCGTTCACTCGAGACTCGCGCGAGCAGCCGCGAATCCGACAGGGCTTCGACCAGCTCGCGCTCATTCTGAACGAACCGAGCGCCCGGCAGCGCTTGTCCCAGGTCGTGCGCAAAGCGGCGATGATTCACTTCTCGCAACACCTCGGGCGCTGGTGCCGCCACCATGCTCAACCCGGCTCGAGCCAGCGCAGAGCGCGCCCAATTCGTCGGGCACCATGTGCGCCCGAGGGTCGAGCGCAGGCGTCCTTCTCGTTCTGGCCATGCGATCTCGTCCTCCGGTTTCATCAGCTGGCGAAGCAAGGGCAGCAGCTGTTCGACCCGCGCCCGGGTCGCTTGGGTGGGGGTATGGGGCCCGCCGCGCCTCATCTCGTCTTCGGCGTCGAGGTTGAAAACCCACGCAACCGGATCTCGCCTCAAAGGCGGCCCGCTGGCCCGGCATCCCACCCCGCGAGGGCTTCGAGAAACTCTGGCGAGTACCCTGCGCGCAGCCGCGCTTCGACGTTCAGCGGCGTGCCCCGCGCCATCGCTGGGCTGATGGGCGCGGGCAAGTACCTGCGCCACTCGTCAAACGCGGTGGTTCCGGTGAGGACTTCAAACCAGTGCAGCGCAAACGCGGTGTGCGGCACTTCTTCCTCGACAATCTGCGCCTGAATTTCAGCTGCTCGTTTGTCACCCGCGGCCGCGAACGCGGCAGTGTACCGCGCTCCGTGATCGAGGTTGGCGCCCTCGAACGCGATGCCCAGTCGGGCGACGAAGTGCGCAGGCGTCGGATTGTCTGCGGGGACCCGTTTCCAGAACCAGTCGTTCACGGGGAAGGAGCCGAACGGGTGCCCAAGCGTCTCGAGGTGATCGCGGTACAGCTGCAAGTGGCGGATCTCGTCGCGACACAGCGCGAGTAAGCCACGGCGAAACGCGGCCGGCGTCGATGGAAAGGCGAGAATCGCCCACGCCATTAGTTCAGCCGCCTGAAGCTCGTGGTGCAAAAAGGTATGCAGCACCTCGGCGCGTCGGGCCGCCAGTTGTACCTTGGGCGTCTTCTTCTTTCTTTCACGTGCCACCATCTGCGCGGGCCGACCCGGTGTCGCCAACACGTAGGCTTGCGTCGGGTGGCTCCAATCTGTTGGCGGCGCCACCGGCGCGAGCTTGTCAGTCAACCGCGTCGAGCAGATGAAATCCCACGCCCAGCGTTCGACTGTCCCGACTGGAGGCTTGGGTTGTTCCGACATAAACAGTCTCTATCGCGCATCGCCGGGTGGAACTACCCGAGGAACCGGCGCAGCCGAAGGTTTGCTCGCAACCTGCTCGAGTGTGTGCGCACGACGCCAGCGCGATCGCCTCATCGTCACGGATTGAAAGCTTCACCTCGGCTGCTTCAGGTTTTCACGCATCTTGAGGATGACGTTCTTGATCGCCGTCTTGTGCGCGTTGGCGACCCATGACGCGGGCAGGCTGATTTTCGGCTGCACGCGAATCTTGTAGGTGACGAGTGTCTTTTTCCCTTCGTCGATAGGGGTCAAAGTCCACGAGCCGTGGTTGATGTCGTAGTCGCCCGACACCAGCGCCCACTCTCGCGAATACTTGCCCCCCACTTCGACCTTATGCGTCGCTTGGGTGATGCCGGTGAGGTCTGAGAGTGGAAAAGGCAGATCAGCCGTCACCTCGCATTTCACTTTCCACAGCCCGTTCTCGTCGAGTTC
>JANOHG010000911.1:0-4333 GCA_031406375.1 Archangiaceae bacterium
CGGCCTTTGCCCCACGGGCTGTCCCATGATGGCTCGCCTGGCTTGGCTGCCTTCCAGAGTGCAAAGTCGAGCGGCGCGCGCTTCTGCTCGCCGGTCATCGCCCGCTCGGTGGCCTGCATGTCCTCGAGGTTGCGCTTGGACAATTTGGCGTACGTCGCCCATTTGCCAACCTCGAAATAGACGTCGCCCTGCGCCACGTACGCGACGCCGTTGCTGACCAGCTTCTCCACCAGGTCGACGATCTCGGGAATCGTTTCCGTCACTTTAGGTGAATGATCGGGCACCAGCAGGCGCAGCGCTTTTGCGTCGAGCTCGAATTCCCGCACGAAACGCGCCGCCAGTTCCTCCGCGGGCTCGCCGTTCTCCTTCGCGACGTTGATGATCTTGTCGTCGACGTCGGTGTAGTTACGAACGTAGGTCACCTCGAACCCGCGGTAGCGCAGATAGCGAACCACGGTGTCGAAGGTGGTGAAAGTGCGCGCGTTGCCGATGTGGATGTAGCTGTAGACCGTCGGACCGCAGACGTAAATTCCGATTTTTCCGGGCCGAAGCGGCTCGAGCGCCTCTTTCCGGCGGGTCATCGTGTTGAAGACATGGATCGAACCGGGAGTGCCCATAAGGGTGTCAGTGTACGACCCCTGACGCGGTCGGCCTTGTCTTTGATGCGGTCAACTCGCATGTTCGGGCTCATCGTTCTGACTTCAAACAGGTCGGTTAGGTCTAGGAATTACGCGGTCATGATTCAAACCTGCTCAACCCTGAAACATCTTGTCGTTTGATCGGTTAGGCTGCCGTTGGTTTTGACTCGGAGTCCCATGCCCTCGAATCCCAAGCGCGGTCCCCTTCGGAAGGGTGAGCTTCCTTCCGACGACGCTGAGATTCTGAAAGCAGACAGCAACAGGCAACAACGCATGCCCCAGTACGCTGCGACGGGTGCGAGACGTGCTTTGAAGAGAATCGAAGAACACATTCCGACTTCGGTGTTCAACACCGAAGTCCACGACGAGGAAATGCGCGCCACCTACGGTTCGAGCGAGTCCCAGAATCCCGCCTTCCTCTACGTCGAGCGCGGTCCTGGCGCCGGCCAGTTGGTCGAGTTGAAGCAAGGCCCGCTGGTAATTGGTCGTGCGTCGGTCAGCGATCTGCGGCTGCAACACCCATCGATCTCTCGACGACACGCTCAGTTCAAGCGGATCGGCGACCAGTTCTTCGTCAAGGACCTGGGCAGCCAGAACGGCACGTTCGTCAACAAGAACAAGATTGAAACCGAAGTTGAAGTCTTCCCAGGTGATCTGATCGCGATGGGCAACGCGTTGCTGAAGCTGCGCGGCCCGCTCAACAAGGGTGAGGCGCTTCCGGCGCACGCGAAAGACAACCATATCTCGGCGAAGAAGGCCGCGATGAGAACGCCCATCGGCTACCCGATGTCACGGACGAACCCGAGCCCGCCGCCGCAGCACCCGACGACGGAGACCAGCAGCATCGTGAAGGTCGCGATCTTTGCGGGAGCGATGGGCTTCGGCCTTGCTGGAGTGCTCGCCTTCGCGCTCGTCAAGGGGGTAGGAACTCAGGCGCCCGCCAAGGTCGCCGCAAACACCGCACCAAGAATCGCAGTGCCTGACCTCAACATCGCGATGGACGAAGTGAAGGTGCAGCAGAACAAGAAGGTCGACGCGGCGATCTCGAGAAAAATGCAACAAGACCATGCCTCCGCCGCGATGATCGCGACTGAAAAGAAGGCGGCTGCAGCCGACAAACAGGCAGAACCCGTCGAGGCGGATGATCAACCCACCAAGGCGATCGCAGCAGCCAAAGTGGGTTCGCCAACCAAGAAGTCGACCGACGATGAAGAAGATGCACCCAGTTCGAAAGCCGCCTCACCCGACGCGAAGAAGGCGGAGATTCTCACTGCCTACGACAAGGGCAACGCCGAAGGGTCACTCGAGGCGGCGAAGACAGCCAAGGATCGCGAACTCAGCGCCCGACTAGCCGATTTCATCACCGTGTACGAAGCGGCCGATCACGCTGTCAACGCGAACAATGGACAGGCGGCAATCAAGAACTTCGAGAAGGCGCTCAGGCTCGACGAGCAGCTGTCGAGCGGCTGGGGTGTCTACGGCGGCAAAATTCGAAAGCAGCTCTCGAACCTCTACACATTGGTTGGGTTGCAGCACATGAAGAATGACAACCCGGACAATGCAAGGCTCGCCTTCCGAGCTGCGCTCAAGCACGATCCTGAGAACGAGCGTGCCAAGGGTCAGTTGACCAAGCTCGCTGACGCGAAGTCGGAAGAAGCAGACGAAGACGAGAAGGCCGCACCGAAGAAAAACGCGGGGTCGCGGAAACCGGCCGACGAGTCGAAGTCGCGCAGCCAAGCAATCGACGACGCGTTCGGCGACTAAAGCCGCGCTTTCCGGCGCGCGACGATCACAATCACCCCGCGCACAAGCAACCACAGGTTGACGAGCGCGAAGGCGATCATCAGGCCGAACCACCCCATCGATCCAAGGTCACCGCCGGGCCGAGCTCCTTCGACCAAGAGCCACGTCGGTTTGATCTCACCAAAACTCTGGTGCTTTTCAAACGCATCTTCCCATCTGCTCGCCGCCGCTCGGGACAGCAAGCGGCCGCTCGCGGTAAATGAGCGCTGATCTGGCGCAGGGGGGGTGGAACCAGGCTTCCAATCTTCAGTCGGCAGGACGCGTCGCTTCACCAACAACGGCGTGTTCTGAACGCCAATCACCACGAAACGCTGGTCACCCTCACTTCCATAGGCGCCCCGGATGGTCGGCGAACCATGAAGCTGCACGAAGCGATTGGAGCTCGCTCGATTGAATTGGTACTCGCCCTCGACTCCAAGAGAGATGGGGTCCCTCGCCGAGAAAAAGTAGGCGATATCCTCGTGTTCGAGCCAAATCACGCACCCTGCGATCACCAATGCGAGGGCAGCCACAGGAGGCATCACTCCAACCGGAGCTCGCCCCGCCAATCGCGCCTCGAGCTGCGCGATGCGGGTCAATCGGCCTTCGGGATCTGGGTCGGCACTCATAGAAATGAAAACGCCTCGGCCGCTTCATAGCGAGTCCAAGGCGTCGAATCGAAGCGATTACGAATCAGGCGATGGTGAAGATTTTCTTCAGATCGTTCTCGATGTCTTCTTCGCTGACTTCCTTCGCCAGCGAGAGCTCTTTGATGAGAAGGCTGCGCGCGGTGTCGAGCATCTTGCGCTCACCAAACGAAAGATCTTTGTCGCCTTTGAGCAAGTAGAGATCTCGGAGCACTTCAGCGATCTCAAACACGCTGCCCGTCTTGATCTTCTCCATGTATTCCCGATAGTGCCGGTTCCAGGTCGTTGAGTCGACCGAGATGTCCTTCTCTTTGAGGATTGCGTAGACCTGCTTTACGTCCTCTTCCGAGATGATCTCGCGCAAGCCGACCGAGCCCACTTTGTTAATCGGGATCATGATCCGCATCCCGTTCTCGAGAATTCTAAGTACGTAGAACGACTGGCGTTGACCAGCGACCTCCGTGTGCTCGATTCCCATCACTTCGCCTACGCCCTGGCCGGGATAAACGGCCTTGTCGCCCGTCTTGAAGCTGGTTTGCACTCTGTCACTTCCTCCACTCAAAGATTAATTCGTCGCTCACTACCACATCCGAGACTTGACCACCACGGACCACACCCGCTAGCCTCGCTGTGAAGGGTTGTAACGGCGGGCGGGTAAGGGGGTGGGGGTGGGCCGTTCTTCTTTGGTTTCATGGGCTTCTATTGGCGATCGACCGATGGTTTTTCCGGTCATCGCGTTCGTTTCCGGCGCGGCTCTAGGACCTTCAACCGAAGTGTCCGGTTGGCCATTCCTGAGCGGGTCTTTCGGGCTGCTGCTGGTCTCCTGGAAGTGGCACGGGCCAGGTCGTTGGCTCGCGTTACTGTTGGGATTGTTGCTCGGAGGGTTGGGGCTGTCGACATTTGAGGCCCACGTTTCGGTTCCAGCCCCCAGTGGCGAAGTTCAATTCGAAGGCGAAGTCGAGCGGGCCCAAGGTCCTCAACTGACGTTGCAACTCAGCGCGGTCGACGGAAAGCCTTCGCGTGCGCGCGCCCTGCTTCATGTCGAAGGATCGACCCAGGTGTTGGCAGGCCAGCGGGTGATCGCGCGCGCACGACTCAAGTCGGTCGAGTACCGCCCGTCGAACCCTGGGGAAAGCTCGCGTGGCCCATGGCTGCGTCGCCGGGCGGTCGCGTTTAGCGGGAGATGTCGGGCCGATCGGATGGTGGTGGTGAGCCCCCCGCCGAAATCCGAGCGCTGGTTGGACGACCAACGCGCCGCGCTGTCGC
>JANOHG010000944.1:0-3339 GCA_031406375.1 Archangiaceae bacterium
ACCGCTGCCGCCCGAGCCTCCGCCGCTGCCGCCCGAGCCTCCACCGCTGCCGCCCGAGCCTCCGCCGCTGCCGCCCGAGCCTCCGCCGCTGCCGCTCGAGCCTCCACCGCTGCCGCCCGAGCCTCCGCCGCTGCCGCCCGACCCTCCGCCGCTGCCGCCCGACCCTCCGTCGGGTATCGGCCCGCGCAGGAACACCGGCCCGATGACCTGCCGGATGTTGTTGTACTCGCTCGCTTCGGTGACCACTCCAGCCGAATCAGCGACGGTAAAGAGGTAGTAGTTCCCGGTTGCGAAGGGTTGGTTGTTGCCATCCGTCAGCGGCAACGTGAAAGAAGCGCTCACGTTGACCGAGGCCCCTGAGGGCACCTGAGTCACTGTCTGCTCGAAGAGAATCGAATCGACCAGCAGCGAAAGCGTCGTATCCGTCGAGAGCACCACCGCCAGTTTGAAGTTGTTGGCATGGGCCCCCCCGAGGTTGCCCAGGGTCGCGACAGCCAGAGCCGGTTGACCGAAATCACCCATACGGGTCGCGACCGAGGTTCCAGGAGCCAGGAAATCCGTCGCGTTGTTGATCAGATCAGCATGGCGGATCGCCACCCTGGCAATCGATGCAACCGTGTTGTTCGTGTCATTTACTTCGACGATTGTATTCAGCGGATCCAATTGAAGGAGGAAATAGAAGTCTCCGATTGCAAGGGTGGAAGGCAGCGTGAACGACACCAACTCGTCAAACGACTCCGCGCCTCCCACACTCCGAGTCGCGGCGTGGACGACCACGTCATCGGCGCTGACGACGGCATCGGTCGAGAGCAGCAGTTGAAAGCTGGCTTTACCCGAAACAGCCGAGGCGCCCTGGTTGAACCACTTGACGCTGACCACGATTGGGTTGCCAGCGCCGCTCTTCGCGGGACCCGACACCGAGGTGGCCACCAGATCCAACCCGTTGACGAAGTAGTTCACCGTCGACGCAACGTTGTTGGCCTCGTTGCCTTCAACGACGGCGTTGGTGGGGTCTGCCTCGACCAGCACATAGTAGAGGCCTAAACCGGGAGGCGTCGTAGTTGCGGCGGCTCCGACCACCGTCGCTGCTGCGCCACCATCCATCGCGCCGCCCAGCGTGAGGGTTGCCGGTGCTGTGTAGACGAGCGTGTCGCTGCCGTCAGCACTGAGCACCGTGTCGGCTGACAAGTAGGCTTTCCAACCAAACGCAGGTGTCGCTGGGTTGGTTCCGAAGTTCTGAAGCGAAGCGCTGACATCGAAGGTGAGGTTGCCGGTAAGGTTGACCAGCAGGTTCGCGACTTTCACCGCAGTCACCACGATGTCTGGCTCGACCGGTTGGCCGACGGCGTACACCATGTTGCTCGGCCAGTTTGCCGCGCCGCAGTTGTTGGTGGTTCCAGAGCAGCCAAGGTAGGCGCCTCCCGCGGTGCCTGTCTGATTCTCCCAGCCGACGGTCGTGGCGTTGTCGGTACCGCTGAACAACCCGTAGTGCACCTGAAAGAAACCGGAAGTGGTGAGCGTGACGACAAAATTGAAGAGACAGTTGGGGACTGCGGCGCCGCCGTAGCAGCCCCAGTTCCGGTACTCGATCTCAATCTGGCCCGGCGATTGCCGGGTGAACAGGCCACCCACTTTCCCGTCGCCATCGCGCCACCATGGAGCAATGACTCCGTGAGGAAATCGGGTCACGCTGGGAATTCCTTCTCCGAGGTGGCAAGCAAAGGCCATCGGACCGCTGCACTCGTTGCCGAAGAGCAAGAAGCCATTCGAGTCGACATGCACGGTTGAGTAATTCTGCCCGTAGTAAGGAAACGAGAACCCGAGGTTGAGATCTGCGTAGCCTTCATCCTCGGCGGTGAAGGTACCGCCGTCGTTGCGCTTGGTCAGCAGAAGTGGAACTCCTGCATCGCCGAGCCCGAGGTAGGCTTCTGTCCTGCTCTGCACTGTATAAACCTGCGCAAAAGTATCCCCGGCCGCGAGCAGCAGACCCACCACGAGCAACATCGACACTGGCATCGTCTTCATAGGCACGCCGCGAAGTAGGTGAGAGTGACCGTTTGGTCTGGCTGCGGCACGTAGAAGGCAGTGAAGTTCACAGAGTTGTTCATTGCCTCGTAGTTCCACACCTTCGTGCCGCTGGTGGTAACCGGCGGAATGTTAACTCCGTTGACTTTCACTCCAACCAGTTTTCCACCCGTCATGTCTGGCAATGATTTCAGGACGAAGACGTCGTTGCGGCCGCCAAACGCGACCGCCGAAATCGCTTCGAGATCCAGGTTCCAATTCATCGAACAAATCTCACGACGGATTCCCCCCAACTGGTTGACCGCAGCCAATGTTCTGACTCCACCTCCAGTACCGTCGTAGACGCAGCCCACAGGAGGGATAGGGAGGTACGGGCCGATGGAGCTGAAGCTGATTTTTCCCGGCGGTTTCAAACCGACCAATTGGCTGATGTAGAAGATCGCCGGTTGAGGTGACTGGTCGTCTGCGTCGGAAACCGAGACGATCGCCAAAGAGGCATCCGTGCGAATCAGGCCCAGATTGTCGCTCGAGACCCGAGGCTCGGTCACCGCTGCGACGGCCGGAGAAAGGATCTGCTCAACGATATCCCCGTCGACTCCAACCTTAACTTTGGCAGCAAAGACTTCAGCAGCGTTCGGCGTGAAGGGAGTGATTAACTTGGGAGTCATCCCCCCGTCGGCGGGCTGGATGCGCCCAGCCGCGACCACCATGTCGGTGGTGGTGACGGCTATCTGGTAGTCCACATTCCCCGATTGAGACACGAAGCTCTGGAACCCCATCGCAAGGTTCAATTGCCTGTCACCCATTGAGCAGCTGTTGTCGATGACCAGCAAGACATCTGCCTTTGCCAGCCCGACGGTCGTGCTCTCGACGTTCTGGCCCAGGGCGTCTCCTCTGCCAGTAAGCGGGAAAATGTAGGTCGCAGGCAATCCGTTCTCGGTCACCTTCAGCGTGAAGGTTCCTGTATCGGGCCCTTCGTTGATCGGCAGGTACTTGACACTGAAGGTCGTCGGCGCCGCTACAGCAGCCAGTTGGGTGTTCGGCGCGATGCCAATCGTGTCGACCGCGATGAACTCTGGACACGGCGACGTTCCAGGGCAGTTCGGGCCTCCTGCAGGCTCGCCGGCCTCCAGCGTCATCTGGGACGAGGTCACCGTCACCGGCGTGCTGCACGTATTGTAGATCTTGAAGATGAACGACGCGCTGTTGCAGCCCTTCTTCACCGTGCCGAAGTTGAAGCCAGTGGGAATCAGCGCGAGGCAGGTCGGCCCCAGCGAAGCCGAAAGCGGCACCACCGCCTGCGGCATCGTCGCA
>JANOHG010000946.1:0-1010 GCA_031406375.1 Archangiaceae bacterium
CAGCTGTCGACCGGCACGTAGCGGTACGACAACCGCAACGGTGCTTTTTCGGCAACCTGCTTGCTTACCTTGCTCATCACCTGCGCCGCGAAGTGCGACAGCCCCCGCTGGGTGTTGAGACCCAACAGCGACGCGTCGACGGCGGCGTTGATTCCAGGCCCGGCGAGCGCGAGGGCTTTGAGCGGCCAACTTCCCTTTCCGAGCTCAGCTGGAGCGCCGATGGTCACGATGCCTTCGAAGTCGTCGTGAATCCCCGCATAGCCGTAGCCTAGGATCCCGCCCATCGAGTGGCCGCCGAAGAACACGCGGTCTCGCCGCGTAATTCGTTTCACGCCCGCAACCGCGGCCGGAATGTCGTACAGAAAATAGCTGTCGATGTCCCAATCCCACTCGAGATCCGACGGAAGCTGGCGGCCGAAGCGTTCGCAGCGTTCGTGCTGAAATGCAACCGAGCTCTTGCCGTGCCCTCGCAGCTCGAGGATATGAATGTCGAGGCCGAAGAACAGCAGGTTCTTCACGAACTCGCCGCTCGTCCACGCGTGGCGGTTCTGCGAGAAGCCGTGCACGAGAAGAATCGGCTCACCGAACAGCGGTTGAGTAAACGTCTGCGGAATCGGGCGATAGCGGGTAATCACCAGCGACCAACCGTCGGCCGTCTCGACCACGTACTTGGTCTTCTTGTAGAGCGCGCGGAACTCGACGTCGTCGACCGTGGGATCCCGCGGAGTCATTGTCACGCGTTCTAGGCCAAATCTCTGAACGGGCAACTGACTCATGGGTGTTATGTGTCCCAGACTTTTCTACTGCCTAAAAGGGGAGCCGAAGATGGCGCGCATCGTCAGGGGTGGATTGATTCAACTGGCGAACGCCAGGTCTGAAGGGTCGGTGAAGGAAATTGTGCAGGCGATGCTCGACAAGACCCTTCCCTGGGTCGACAAGGCAGGCAAGGCAGGGGTGCAAATGCTCTGTCTGCAAGAGATCTTCAACACTCCTTATTTCTGCCCAGCCCA
>JANOHG010000947.1:0-2816 GCA_031406375.1 Archangiaceae bacterium
TCTGCGCCGCCTCGCTCGCCACCGGGGTGCCGCTCGAACTGGGCAATGACCTTCTTGACGCCTTCGGGAAAAGTTCCTTTCACCTCATAGTCGCCCGGCGGGAGGAAGATCGCGACCGGACCTTCGGGAAACTCGCGGTTGGCGACGGTAATCTTCACAGCGCCCGGAACTTCAATCTCGAGCAGCCCGCGACCATACGACTCTGCATGACTGAGCGCCGAGCCCACCTTTTCGGCCACGTCGAGGGCGTCGGTAGCGGTGGGCGCCTGGCGGAGGTACAGCCGGTAGTAGTAGGTGGTAAAAGCGGTATCGCTCAGTTTCTCGTGACACTTGGCGAGGTCGTAGCTGACCGCGGGGTTGGTGAGTTGCCGTTCGGCCCGCTTGAAATTCCAGATTGCTGGCCCGTACTCGCCCTTGGTGTACAGGAGCTCGCCCTGATTGAAGTACAGCATGAAGCGATCCTTCTCAGCCGCGCCGGGCATCCACACCGGGTCAGCGGCAACAACAGCGAAAAGGAGAAGCGCTGAAAGCAATGTGAACCCCCCAAAATTTGAACCGGCCCGGGCTTACCCTACTCCTCGCCTGCCTCCAACCATCGCTGTCGCTTCACCGTGCGTGACGACCGACCTTCCCAGGCCGCCCGGTGGCCACTTTGAATCCGTTCATTGCTAAGAATCCGTGCTGTCTGGCAATCCGACAACCCGGGAACCGATCACCTTCTGCATCGAACGGTGGTGCACCCGCCCAAGCAGAAGCAGTCCGAGTGAGGCCCCGATTCCCGCGAGAAACATGTCCCACTGGGCGTCCCAGATGTCTCCTTGGCTGCCGAGGAACTTGTCTCCCCCTTCAGGGTCCAGAAGCAGGGCCGCCCACCATTCGATGAACTCGTAGAACGCCGCGAAGCCAAGCAACATCGAGATGAGAATGAAGGTGAACCACTTGCTTGGGCGCAGCGTCGTCACCCGCTGCAGCACCTCGCTCAGAATGAAGATGGGGAAGAAGCCAAACGAGAAGTGGCCAATGCGGTCGTAATGGTTGCGTTTGAAGCCGAACGCTTCTCTCGCCCACTCGCCCAAGGGGGCCTTCGCGTAGGTGTAGAAGCCGCCGTAAACCAAAATCAAGATGTGGATGAAGACCGCCACGTAGACGAACTTCGACATCGGAAAGCGTGGAAAGGCGATCGCCAGCGCGATCATCCCAAACAGTCCCGGCCCGACCTCGAGCATCCAGTTGAGCTTCCCTTCTGGCGTGGTGAAGAACGTGAAGAGAAACACCACGAACAGAACCGCGGCAAGGACGAGAGGCAGCCGCGCGAGTTCTTTGTTGCCTTGCATGCTTAGTTACCCCGCCCTTTACTCTGCAGTCATTTGCAGTCAAAAAGTGGCATCCTCATGCTGCGCCATCGGGCCGACATCCGCACCCTCGGAATTCTTTGCACTTACGCCGCGCTGGTCGCGCTGCAGTGGGCGCTCGCGCCCTCAGGGTTTCTCGGCGTGGCGCTGATCCTCGTCACTTGCATCGCCTCGTGGTTGTGCGCGGTGATTGCCCACAACACAGTTCACACGCCAGTCTTCACCCGACGGTGGATGAATAGGGTGTTTCAAGTCTGGGTTTCGTGCAGCTACGGGTTTCCGATTTCGGACTACATCCCGGGGCACAACCTCTCGCATCACCGCTTCATGCAGTTGCGCGAAGACGTGATGCGCACCAGCAAGGTGAACTTCCGCTGGAATCTGCTCAACCTGCTCTTCTTCTTCCCTGCAGTGACGCCCGGCATCCTGCGTGGCAATCGACTGTACAAGAAGCTGCTCAGTGAACGTGCGCGCGCGTGGAAACGTCAGCTGCTGTTCGAGGCAGTCGTAGTCTGGTCGATCAAAGGTGCTGCTTTGGTGCTCGATTGGCGCAAAGCGCTGCTCTACGTCATCGTGCCGCACCTGGTTGCGAACGTCGGAATCGTGTTGATCAACTTTCTTCAGCACGATGGATGCGACGAACACCACGCCGTCAACCATTCACGGAATTTCGTTGGGCCTTTGCTCAACTACTTCGCGCTCAACAACGGCTACCACGGCATTCACCACGACGTGCCGGGGCTTCACTGGAGCCTGGCTCCAAAAGCGCACGCCGAACGTTTCCACCCCACGATTCACCCCGAGTTGGAACAGAGGTCGCTGCCCATCTATCTGTTCAAGGCGTTCATCTACCCCGGCAAGCGGGTGACGTACGAAGGCAAACCGGTGGTGGTAAGGGTGGAAAGTGATCTCGACTGGGTGCAGCCGTCGGATCGCGATGCGAAGGTCGAAGACAACCTCGAGACCGCGCCCGTGTTGGCGTGAGTCAGTAGCGAACCTTCAATCCCAAGTTGGGGATGATGATTGGCAGACGCATCGGAATCCGCTCGGTAGCAAAATCGTCGTACATGTAGCCGAGCACTTCTTGCGCGGCGAACGCGTTGAGCACATCGAGGTGGAGCTCGATCGAAAGCGAATCGGTGAGCCAGGTCTTTGAGATTCGCAGGTCGACCCGGAAGTACGACGGCAGCCTTTCGGCCTCATCTTGTGACACGCGAGCCCACCGCTGAGCACCCGTCTTTTCGATGTACGGCCGTCGGGTGCGCGACGTGAGTTCGCCTGTCTCAGGGCGACCGGTGTTGAAATGCAGCGTGGTGCCGACCGAAATGCCGTTGTCGAAGCGGTAGCTGAGCACCATGTTGGCGACGAACGTTTGATCGAACGCGTAGGGAAGGTCGCCCTTTGCGGTGCCGATGTTCTGACCTCGGGTGTTGAGCCTGGGGAAAGTTGCTCGGCGCTGGCTGC
>JANOHG010000962.1:0-3389 GCA_031406375.1 Archangiaceae bacterium
CGATGGTCAGGTCGAGGTCGACCAGAAAACGTCGCTTGAGACACTTCGCGCCACCCGCGGCAATCAGGCCGTCACCCGCGCGCTCGACGCGCTCAAGCGCGGCGCTCAGTCATCCGAAAACCTCATCCCGCTGATCTACGAAGGGGTGAAAGCCGAAGCGTCGTTGGGCGAAATCTCTGATGCGCTGCGCACCGTGTTTGGAGTTCACCAGGAACGCGTCGTTCTTTAAGCTGCGAGCACCTGCAATCAGATTGGCGTCAGCGGCTGAAAATCCGGTGGAGGCATTGGCTCGGGCGGCGGCATCGGAGGAGGCGGCCCAATCTCGGTCGGCTCGAACACCTGCTTCCTGCTGCGCCCGAACATCAGCCCGACCTTCAGCTGCCAGACCACTCCGCCGAATCCAGCGCCCGCGATCGCAGAGGCTCCAATTGAACTGCTGCTGGCAACTGGAACGTTGATCGCCAGCTCAGGGAGCATCTTGAAAATCTCGCCGATCGCGAACTGGTAACCAATCGTTCCACCGACCAACGCCTTGTAGACCACCACCGACCCCGTGCTGTCCCCGACCGCGAAGAGCATGTTGTTCAGCCGCAACCCGAAGACGAACTCATTCGCGCGGAAGTGTTTGATCCCGAACAACAGAGGCACCGCCAGATTGAAATACGATGTCGTCGCCGCGGTGGCTCCTGAGCCACCCCCCAGGAAGATTCCCCCCAGCGTCGGCGCGAGCGACACCGCCAGCGTCCGAGCCTCGGGTGGGGTGAAAAGGAACTTGGTCTGAAGCTCGAACAGCGACCAGCCCGAACGAACGCCGATGTCGAAGCGATCAGTTACCCCATAGCGGAACGCAACATCGAAGTGCGGCACCGACGCTTGCCCAGCGCCACCCGAGCCAACTGGGCCGGTATCGGCCCCATAAATGCCCGGCTCGGCCGAAATCTGGAAATTGCCCTTCCCAAGCGTGCTCGCCGTCTGAACGGTACCCATCGAGAGGCACCCGGTCGCGACCGACAACGCAACCGACAGGATCGCCAGCCGGGTGCATTGGTTGAGACTCATCCCCGTGTGACCCCTAAAAAAGAAACGCACAGTCATTGTGCCCGAGTTTTCCGCTGATTCGACAGCTCGTACTAACTTCGGTTCTTCGAACGATGGCTGACCCGCTCCAGATTTGGGTACGCAATGACAAGGGCAAGGTCTGGGGCCCCCTGATGCCCGCCACGCTCGAGCTGCTGTTCGACAATGACCTGATTCCCGGCAAGGTGCAGGTCTCGCTGGACGGTGCCAACTTCGTCTACCCGGCGCGCTTGCCCGAGGTGCGCGACTTCGTTCCCAAAGAGCTTTGGGGAGATGGAACTGGGTTGGCCGTTCCCGCTGCGACCGCTGCCGCTTCCACGCAGACCCCCGCCGGCCCTTTCAAGATTCCGAGTGGTCCACCCACGCTGAGCGCTGCTGGCGGCGCCCCCACCCTGAATCGATCGATTCCAGGAGGCCCACCTTCCTTGACGCGCGCTGCCGCGCCGAACGCACCCACCACGGGACCTGGGGCCGCCGCGGCCGCTCACGCCCGTGCGGCCGCAGCTTCCGCCACTGCTGTGCGCGTCGCCGACAAGCGCGCCGTCGATCCCGAACTCGGCGCGACTGTGGTCGCGCCTCCGCCTGCGTCGACTCCCCTTCCGACGCTCGACATCCCACCCAAAGGAAGCCTGAAGACGACCTCGGCGCTGCGCCTGTATTTTCTGGCGGCCTCGAGCGACGCGAACGGCTTGCTCAGCTTGACGCTGTCTGATTGCAGCGTGCAGATCCACTTTCGCAAGGGTAACCCCGAGTTCGTTGATTCGAGCCACGCCGAAGACCAGCTTTCGACGTTTCTGGTGAAGAACCAGCTCGCCAGCTTCGATCAGCTGGGCAAAGCAGAGAAAGAGAAGGCCCGATTTGGAGGAGAACTTATTGGCGCCCTGTTCGGCACCGGCATTCTCAACCCGGGCACCGCCTTCCAGCACCTAGGGGTACGCGCCGCCTCGATTCTCGCCCGTGGCCTCTTCGCAGAACACGGCACCTTCAACTGGGAGCTCAAGGATCTCGCGCCCCATAAAGCGATGCCGCTGGGAAATCGATGGACGGTGGTTGCCGAACAAGCGCGAAAGCTCCCCAGCAGCGAACTGCGCCGCAGACTCAACGCGGCGATCGATCTTCCGGTGATGAAGTCTGCAGGTAGGGTCGCGGTGGCTGATTTTCGGCTGACCCCGCAGGAAACGCGGGCGCTGGCCTACTTCGATGGCGCGCGTTCGCTGAACCTGATCATCCATAGTCTTCCCAACGACGCCGACCACATTCTGCGCGTCGCATTTCTCCTCAAAGAATTCGACGCCGTCGCCTTTGCTTCCGTGCGGATGCCTGCCCCCGCACCACCGGCGGCAGTGGTCGCGCCGCCGCCTGTTGCGACGAGGCTGACGCCGATTCCCGGGCCGCCGCCCCGCATCGTTCAATCCGCCGCACCACCGGCGGCAGGGGTCGCGCCGACGCCGGTTGCGACGAGGCTGACGCCGATTCCCGGGCCGCCGCCCCGCGTTCTGCAAGCGTCTCAATCTGCGCCACCGGTGCTCGCCCCACCCGGGCGCGTTGCGTCCGCCAGCGCCGCACCTGCCCCTGCGGTGGATTTCGACACCGAGATCAAACAGCTCGCAGCCACGCTCGAGAAAATGAAGACGCAGAATCATTTCGAGGTGTTTGGTTTGAAGGACAACGTTGATGGATCTGCGGTGAAGGTCGCCTACTTCAAGCTCGCGCGCGCCTACCACCCCGACACCGTTCCGCCCGGCGCGCCGGCGCAGCTCGCCAAGCTCAAAGAAGAGATTTTCGGTCGCGTCGGCGAGGCGAATCGCACCTTGTCCGACGACAAGCTACGGGCCGACTACGTCGAAGAAGTAAAAAGCGGCACCGCAGGCGAGAAGGTCGACATCGCGCAGATCCTCGCCGCCGAAGAGCTGTTTCAGAAGGGCACCATTCTGGTGAAGGCGCGCAAGTTTCCCGAGGCGGTGAAGATGCTCGATGAGGCACTTAAAGCCGCGGACGAAGGCGAGTACTTCGCCTGGCGAGGCTACGCGAAGTTCTTCACCTTCCCCGACAAGAAGCTCGGGCATGTCGAGGCGATGAAGGACATCAACGTCTGTCTCAAGCGCAACGACAAGATCGCCGCCGTCTGGTACTTCCAGGGCCATATTGCGAAGTTGCTGGGCGATCTCGCCGCGGCGAAAAAACACTTCGCTAGATGCATTCAGCTTAACCCCGAGCACCTTGACGCCCAGCGCGAGCTGCGGCTGATGAAGTGAGGATTCTTTGAGGAAGGCAGCGGCAGTGCCGAAGGTTGACAAGAAGGAACTGGTGGC
>JANOHG010000968.1:0-6303 GCA_031406375.1 Archangiaceae bacterium
CAGTACCTGGGCGTGCTCGTCGCGCACGTCGACTACCGCTTCTATTGGGACACCTTCCAGCTGCTGAGCCACACGATCGACGCGCGGATCGTGCTCGACCTTGGGCCGATCAACGTCCGCTTCCGCTACCGGTTCTACGTGCAGAACGGCGCCTTCTTCTACAAGTCGCGGTACGACGAGGTGCAGACGTACGTCTCGGCCGATCGCGAGCTGTCGCCGTTCACTTCGCACCTGTTCGGGCTCAAGCTCGAGTGGTCGCCGCGGCGAACGCTGCGCGGGGGAGCCCAGTTCCGCTTCGACGTGAAGGCCGAGGGCATGTACTTCGCGTACTCGGACTTTCCTTCGCTGCCCAGCCGCTGGGCGCTGATCACCCAGGCGGGAATGGCGGTGGACTTCTGATGCAAGCGATCTTCGCATCGATGATCCTCATCGCGCTCGCCGGACCGTGCGCGAGCGCTCCGCCGCCGACGAGCGTGCCAGCGCTCGACTACCCGGTGTTCAAGCAGCAGGTCGAGACCGAGCTGATGGGCAGCTGCGGCTTCTCGAACTGTCATGGCGCGGCTGCGCGGCCGATGCGGATCTTCGCGCTGGCGGGAAACCGGATTCGACCGGGCCTGCCGACGCAGGAGCTCACCGAGGAAGAGCACCTTGCGAACTACGATCGGGTGCGCAGCTATGCGGCGAAGACCAGCGCCGAGTTGCCCGATCTGCTCCGCAAGCCACTGCAGATCGAGCAGGGTGGCGCGGGTCACACGGGCGTCGATCGCTTCGGCCGCAACATCTACGACTCGAAGACGGATCCGCGCTGGGTGCTGCTCGACGACTGGGTCAATGGGCGGCTGGTGTTCGACGCCGGGCCTCCGGATGCGGGCGAGCCCGATGGAGGCATGACGGATGGAGGAACCATCGGAGGGTGCGTCGAGCAGAAGCCGTTCGACTTCGCGGGCACGGTCGGCGCCGTCGTGAACCCGACCACGTGCGGCGGCGGGCTGTGCCACTCGCCCGAGAACATCGCCGCGCGCGACTCGGGCTGCTTCGACCCGTCGAGCTGCAGCTCGGTGCGCAACAGCGGCTGCGATGGCACGCGCAGCGTCGTGGCGTGCAACAAGATCGCCTCGAAGCTGTACCGCTACACCGGGGTGCAGCCGTTCGGCCGTTCGCACTCGAACGCGCTGTTCGAAGAGCACGCGGGAGTGATTGCTGCGTGGATTGATGCAGGGGCTCCCTGTGACTGAGGCCTTGCTGCTGGCGGCGTTGGCGTTCACGGCGCCCCAGGACTTCCGCGCACGCGTCGAGGTGGGCGGCGCCAATGGCATGCGCTTCAGCGGCAGCCCGTCGTCGAAGTGGGACTGCAGCGTCTGCCACGATCCGCAGACGACGCTCGAGTTCGACGTGCGCGCGACGCCCAACACACTGTTCACGAAGGGCTACGAGCCGAACCAGCTGTACGAGCTCGAGGTGTCGGTGTCCGAGGCGGCGCCGCTGACGTCCGCGTTCAGCATGGAAATCGTCGCGCGGGGCAGCGGGCAGGCGGCGGGGACGCTGGCGAATTTTCCGGGGCAGAAGCAGTGCCCGAACCTGCGCGACTCGGTCGAGATTCAGGCCGGAGGCACCGCGGCGCTCTCGTTCGCGTGCGCGCCGAACCTCACCAGGTGGAAGGTGAGCTGGACGGCGCCCGATCGCGATCTCGGCTCGGTGACGCTCTACGCCTCCGGGGTGGTGGGCGACGACGACGCGACCAACGCCGGTGATCGCAGCGCAGCCAAGGTGCTGGGCATTCCCTCTCCCTCGACCGTCGGGCAGCGCTCGTCGGGGTGTGGCGCGCCCGCAGCTGCGCTGGTGATTCCGTTCCTCGCGGTCTTCCTCGTCCGTCGGCGTCGCGGCGCGCTGCTGGTGCTGCTCGTGTTGTTGCCGACAGTGGCGGACGCGAAGCCACGGCCGAAGGCGAAGAAGGCCGAGCCCGTCGCGCCGGTCGAGCCTCCGCAGACCGAGGTTTCCGAAGCTCCGGCACCTTCGGTGGTCGAGGCGACGGCTTCGCCGACTCCGACTCCAGTCGAACCAACGGCCGAGACCGCGGCGGTCGAGCCTCCCGACGTCTTCGGTCCGTCGGTGCACGTCGACGTCGCCACCGGGTTCGGCTACCGGAGCCTCTCGCTCTACAGCAACAGCTTCGCGACGCCGCTGCGGGTGCCGTTGGGTTACCCGCTCGTCGCGGTCGCGATCGGCTTTCGTCCGATGCGGCTGCTGCGGATCCACGCGCTCGAAGGGTTGGAGATCGAAGGGCAGTACCGGCGCGGCTGGGTCGTCGGGCAGGCGCCACCGACGGCGAGCGCGATCCCGTCGGACGGCCGCGTGACGGTCGGCTACGCGCTCGAGCTGGGGCCAGTCACGATCAACCCCCGATTTGTCTTTCGCGTGCTCGTCGGTGGGGTCGAGAAGAACTTCCTGTTCGACGACGCCTGGTACCAGAGCGTCGGAGGTGAGCTCGCGCTCGCGGTCGAGATCGGGCGGCTGACGATCTTCGCGCGGCCGCTGGTGACGAAGGTGATCGACACCGGCACGCTCAGCGAGGCGGGCTACGGAAAAGCGCAGGGCGGTCTTTCGCTGGGTGGGGAAGGGTGCGTGGGCTTCCGATTCGGCAACAGTGGGTTTCAGCTCGGGCTCGTCTACCGGTTCACGCACACGACGGCAGCGTGGGCAGGCGGAGGGCTGCGATCGCTCGGGCCGATCACGAGCGTCGACCAGGTCCACCAGGGCGAGCTGGCGCTGCGGTACTCGCGCTAACGCGTTCCGCCGTCGCTCGCGCCGAAGCCACTCGGCTGCCACCAGTCGAGCTTGCCGACCAGCTCGGGTGAGAAGTGCACGCCGCCGTCGGAGTCGACGAGGACGAGCTGCGCTCCAGAAGCCGCGACCAGCTTCTGACCGTCGGCCCACCCGAGAATAAAGGCCGCCTTGGTGAGGTACTCCGCCTCGACGCCGCTCCTGGCAAGCACGGTCGCTGAGACCGACTTGCGTGCAGGCTGACAGGTGCGCGGATCGATCAGGTGGTGGTAGCGCACGCGGTCTTTCACGAAGAAGTGCTCGTAGTCACCGCTGGTCGAGAACGTCGCGTCCGACACCTCCGACCGGGCGAACGTCTGGTCCTCCGCGCCGCGCGGATCGCGGATGCCGACCTTCCACGCGCGATCGCCAACTTTGCCCGCGAGATACAGATCGCCGCCGGCTTGAACGAAGAAGTTCTTGTAGCCGACCGAGCGCAGCAGCTTCACCGCCTGGTCCACGCCCCAGCCCTTCACGATTCCGCCCAGGCCCAGCTTCATTCCAGGCTTCTTGAAGCGCACGGTGCACGCGGCCTCGGGCGTCGGCGACTTGACCGCCTTCACCTCGACGTCCTTCCACGAGACGAGCTTGCACTGGGCCTTGAGCGCGGCCGCGGTGGGAACGGCGGGGGTCTCGCCCGAGAACTTCCACACCTCGCGCAGCGCAGCCCAGGTGGGGTCGAAGAGGCCCTTGGTCTTCTTCGCTCCGTCGAGCGACAGGCGAATCACCTCGCAGAGATCCGCCGGAGCGGTCACCGGCTTCGTCGCCGCCTCTGCGTTGATCTGCGCGAGCGGCGAGTCTTCCTTCCACTCATTCATCACTCGATCGATGCGGTTGAAGATCGCGAATGCGGCGTCGAAGTCGAGCCCGTGGTTGGCGAGCTCGCCGCCCGGGGGATCTGCGATCGCGATCGTCACCTTGGTGTGCATCAGCTCGCGCGTCTGCCGCGTCGTGCGGCCACCGCGAATGAGCTCGACCACGGGCTCACCTGCGTCGGGAACCGGGGCGGCGAGGGTCACTGCGAGGAGGATGCCCAACATGACGGCAAGCTAACTCAGTCCCTCGACTTCGCTGGCGATGAAGGGGCTACGGAATCAGCGCGATCGCTCCGCTCCTGGTGTCGTCGTCGGGCCCGCCGTCCTTCGAGATCGATCGGTCGTTCTGGTTTCCGTCGGTCATGCCCCAGAGGAAGGTGATGTTTCCGGTCGAGGCGGCAGGCGCGGTCCAGAAGAAGACCCAGGTGCTGAAGCTCTGCATCGCGGCGCGCGGCAGTATCCCGTGACAGTCGCCGTAGAGCACCGTCGTCCCCAGTGCGGGCAGGGTCGGCAGCGTGGGAGGGCAGCTCGTCTGGATCTGCCCGGAGTCGGACTCGAGGATGCCCACGATGTTTCCTTGTGCGTCTTCGAACGAACCGGCGAAGCCGTTCTGGCCGGAGCCACCATCGGGCATGAAGAAGTGCTCGTTCTGCATCGCGACGGTGATCCGGTAGCGGGCGCCGGGCGTGTACTTGTTGCTCGCTCCGAGCGGCGGCAGGAACGTGAACTGCGCGTTCAGCGGCGTTGCCGGGTTCGGGTGCGGCGCGTTGACGCGATGGCAATCGCCGCACTTCACGCGGCCGTCTTTGAGCGCGCCGGTGCCATAGATGCCGCCGGCGCCCGGCTTGGTCGAGGCGTTCGGGGTGTTCGCCGCCACGTCGTGCCATGCGTACTCCGGCGTCCACGCGACGGTCGCGCCTGCGCCGAGCACCACCACAGCCAACAGCAATCGGTTCGAGGAGTTTTTCATGGTGGCTCCGATCAGTTGTTGGCGCCCTGGGGACACGCGCCCACGAGCACCCCGCCGTCGAGCCAGGTGCGAATCGTCTGGTAGTCCGGCTCGCTGCCGTCCTTGAAGAACTTCACGCCGACGTGGGTCGGAGTGCCCGGGCCGCTCTTCGGTTGCGTCAGCAGCTCCGAGCTGTCGGCGGTGGTCAGGCCGATCGTGAGCGTGCGCGCGTGATCGAAGTTGTTCGAGTTCTCGGTCGGCGTGAGCCGGATCTTCGCGTTGCACGAGGCCGTGCCGCTGGCCTGCGTCGACAGCTCGACCTGGACCGTTGCCCCACCGCCGCAGCCGTACATGCTCGGGTTGAAGGCGGCCATCTCCTGGTTGCGTTGGCGGCCGCGCGCGAAGACGCGAAACGGTCGGGTCTGCGCGAGCGTGCCGTGACAGCCGACCATGGCGCAGCTCTTGGCGAGCACCGGCTGCACGTTGCACTTGAAGTACGCCTGGTTCAGCGCGGGCAGCGCGGTCGGACCCATCGAAGGCCGATTCACCGTGGTGCCGCACGCGTTGAGATCCGTGCAGCTGCGCGAGGCCAGGCCTGCGTCGGGCGCCCAGTAGCCGCACAGCCAGCTCTCGACGCAGCCGCCGTCGGGCAGCGTGCCTCCGCCTCCGCCCGCGCCTCCTCCCGATCCGCCCGCGCCACCGCCCACGCCCCAGCCACCACCGACGCCACCGCCTCCCGCGCCGCCACCGACCGCGCCACCACCGGCGCCGCCGTCGCAGCTCGCCTGGTCGCAGACGAACGGGTTCTCTGGCGCGGCGCACGCACAGAAGGCGGCGACGCAAAGCGCTCCGAGCAACACACGCATGAGAAGTGTCTCCCCTTGGGTGCAGCCTAGACGCAATCGCGCAGAGGGCGTGGACGCGCGGCCACTCGCCCGATGCTCCGCAGCCATTCACGTCCGAGCATCGCCTTCACCAAACCTCGAGCTTGTTGCAGTTGCCGGAAGCGTCGAGGGAAACTCACTGAGCCTCGCGTCTGACCCGTGACCGCTTGGCTGAGGTTCTCCGTCAGTTCCGCAGTACCGAGTCCGACCACCGACCCGCTTCTGGGCTTGCAGTTGGGGGACTACCAGGTCCTCGAACTCATCGGCAAAGGGGGGATGGGAGTCGTCTACCGCGGGATCCAGCCGGTGGTGAAGAAGCGGGTCGCGATCAAGTTCCTGCGTCCTGAACTGGCGACCAGCCCGGACGCGGTCCAAAAGCTGCTGGCGGAAGCGGTGGCGGTCAATGCGATCAGCCATCGAGGCATCGTCGACATCTTCACCCACGGGCAGCTGCCGGACGGCAGACCCTACCTGGTGATGGAATTCCTCGAAGGTCAGCCCCTCGACAGTCAAACCAAAGCTCGGCGGCAAGCGGTGCGACATAGGGCAATAACGGACTTCACGGAAACCCATTGCTGATCCATCAACATGCTCTTCGCCGGACGGTTTACTCCTGAATAGCTGTTCTGAGTTCCGTTCAACGGTTTCTGCTCGGCTGAATGGCTATTCTGAGTAACCGTGAAGTCGAGGTATTAGCCAATGCCGAGGGCACCGAACGTGCGTCCGCGTCTGCCCTTGACGCGCTGGCCCTTGAGTCGACGGTAGCGGCGAGGCGCTCAGCCGATCAGCCGGGGCTCTCGAGTGCCTGGACGCGTTCGGCAAGAGCTGACAGCTG
>JANOHG010000980.1:0-2958 GCA_031406375.1 Archangiaceae bacterium
GTTGCCCAACCGATTGGCCAGCGGCGCTTAGTTGTCGAGCGTTTCTTGCGAGATCCGGGCGTTCTTATCTTGCTTCATGTGATCCAGGGTTCGCTTGTTGTGTGTGCGGTAGGCCAGCTTCACCAAAATGACCCGAATGTCCTGGGCCATCGCGATGATCATCTTGCGGAAGTTTTCAGCCTGCTTCTCTTCTTGTGACAGCGTCGCCGAAGCCGAGAACTTCGACAGTTTGGTGACGCCATCGACAATCGCCGTCACCTCATCCCCAAACAACTCGCGGATTTCGTCGGTGGTCGCGAGGGTATCCTCAACCGTGTCGTGCAGCAGCCCAGAGACGATCGACGCCTCATCCAGCTTCAACTGCGCAAGCAGACCAGCCACCTCTAACGGGTGGATCAGGTACGGCTCTCCAGACTTCCGAATCTGCCCCTGGTGGACCTTCGCCGAATAGACGTAGGCCTTCTTGATGATGTCGAGATCTGGATCGGGGTGATAAGCGGCGACGCGCTGAAGAATGTCGTTGAGGCGGATCAAAGGCCCAGCAATCGTAACCACACAGTGCCAACTCAGCAACGACGCCGCATCGCGTTGGCGTTGTGGTTCACCTTGCGCATGCGGCTGGATTCGTTGACTATCCTTGGCCGTAAATCATGGCCGCCCTGCTCAAATCCCAGTTAGGTGTCGTCTGCCCTGCTTGCGACTTTCTAAACGTCGTGGCAGCGGCGAAGTGCATGTCGTGCGGGGCGACCACCGATGCGCCCAGCTTGCCCGCGCCGATGCCGAAGACAGACAAGCATCAGGCGCATGTACCCGAAGCGATCGCGCCCGCCGTGGTTCCTCCAGGGCTAAAGCGTGCGAACACCGTTCCAGCAGTCGAGGCGGTCGCTAAGCCGACGCTCGCGCTGCCTGACCCCGAGCCGGCGCCTACCAACGCGATGAAGTCGCTGGCAGGCGCTCCACCCCGCCCCTCATTTCAGCCGACTTCGCCGCCTTCCCAACCCGCCGTTCAGGAAGGCCCGAAGTTCGGACTCTCAGTGTTGGCGGGTCCCGCGCGCGGCCAGCGATTTCGGTTGGGAGCAAAGGGCGCACAGGTGGGCCGAAGTCGGGGCGTCATCCTTTTCCCCGATGATCCTTTCGTTTCTCCGCTTCACGGCACCTTCACCCAGCGCGAAGGCAAGCTGTTTGTTCGGGATGAAGAGAGCACCTCGGGGACTTACGTCAGCATCAATGCCCAAGAGACGATTTCGGCCAACAGCTACTTTGTCACCGGGTTACGGCTGTTCCATTACATCGGCGCGCTCGAATCGGCGCCACCTTTCGCGCCAGGTCGGCTGCAGATCTACGGGGCTCCGCTTCCAACCAACCAGGTCCACTACTGCGTGGAAGAGATCCTTCTGGGTGGTCGCCCAGGACGCGCGATGATCACAGCGGGGCCAGTTTTCACCATCGGTCAGAGCAAGTGCGACCTGTCTTTCCCATCGGATGACGGCCTGGCCTCACGCCACTGCGAGCTGTCTCCTAACCAAACCGGCGCGATGATCCGCGATCTGTCGGGCGGTCTTGGAACATACGTTCGCCTCACTGGCGAACGCCCCCTCAAGGCAGGAGACCGGCTGCGCGTCGGGCAGCAAACGCTTCAGGTCGAGCTGCTCAGCTGACAGTTACTCGGGCATGACCTGCTTGATGTACGCGCGGGCCTTCGAATTGGGTGCGTCAGTCAGGTGTCGGCCCCACCAGTTCTTCGCTTCGGCCACTTCATCCTTCTGGTAGTAAAGTTCGCCGAGCTTCAGCGCAACCTCAGGCGAAGGGTCGCGCGAAAACGCTTCCTTGTACTTGGTGATTGCCGCACTCGCATCGCCCCGCCGCCAGGCTGCGTCGCCGTCGAGGCTGAGTCGAGCAGATGCCGACGAGTCGCGCATCGCATCGGACAACTGCTGTTCCCACAGGCGATCGGGATCCAATGGAGGCGTCTCATCGGCAGCTTTGATCTTGATGGGCGCGTTCGGTGGCGGCACGAACACCTGCTCTTCGCCCTTTTGCTTCATCACCGTATGAATGAACGCACCTGCCACTCCAACCGCGATCATCACCAACATGACCGTCACAATCTTGAAGGCGAGGCCACCGCGATCGCTCTTGCTCAGCGGAACAGCGACGTCGGCGGCGTTCGCCGCCTTTCCTGGGCGATGGCGAGCATGCTGGGCTGTACGGTCGACGATCGCATACGGCGCCGATCGCGAAACGGCATCGCGCGTCGACTTGAGTTGCGCGGAATCTGCACGCCGAGTGGAGTCTTGGCCCCAGCCCGGGTCAGGCTTGGGGTTGCTCATCACGCGGGTCTCTTGATTCTCGTTAGGAGTTCCCCGGCGGGGTTGCTGGCTGGAAGATCGCCTGGGCGATCGACCGCCGCTGCGCGCTTCCTTGTCGATCGCTATCAGCTCGGCACGGAATTGTTCGGCGGTCTGCGGTCGATCGTCGGGGCTCTTCGCGAGCGTCCTCATGATCAGCCGTTCCATCTGAGGGCTGATTCGCACGTCTGGCCGACGGCGAGAGGGAGTCAGCGGCTGTTCGGTGAGGTGCTTGGTCGCGAACCCAACCGCCGACTCAGAGTCGAACGGCAGCATCCCAGTGGTGAGTTGGTAGAGAATGACTCCGACTGCATAGAGATCGCTGCGGTGATCAAGCGTCGCGCCACGGGCCTGCTCGGGCGACATGTACTCGGGAGTTCCACAGACAAATCCTGCGCGGGTGAGCGCCGGGCCGTCTTCTCCAGACGAGTCGGTGATCTTCGCGATCCCGAAGTCGAGCACCTTCACGAAGTCGGGCTCGCCGCGCCGCTGCTCGACCATGATGTTCTCGGGCTTCAGGTCGCGGTGAATCACCCCTGCGCCATGCGCATCGGAAAGCGCTGACAACACCTGGCCGACGATCCGGATCACCCGCGACTCGGGCAGCGGC
>JANOHG010000997.1:0-1090 GCA_031406375.1 Archangiaceae bacterium
GCGGCGCGGTCGATGCGGGCATTGCGAAGCAGAAGCTCTCGAAGGGAAGCGCGGGTCGAGGCACCCTCACCCTCGAGACGAACCCGTGGACTCGCGTCTATGAGAACGGGAAGTTGCTCGGAGAGACGCCGCTGATTCAGCATTCGCTGTCTGCGGGCAAGCACAAGTTGAAGCTGGTGAACCAGGAGAAGGGGATCAGCGAGGTGGTGGAAGTCATCGTGCTGCCAAACAAGACCACTCTGACGCGACTCACTTTCTAAGGAGGCGCCAGGGTAATCGACCACGACTGAATCGAGCCGACGTCTCCATTCCAGATGTCGACCAGGGTGAGAGACCAGATGCCCTGCACGCTTTCTCCTCCGAAGCCTGTCGGAGTTGCGGCCGAGAAGTTTACCTTCGCGCCCGAGGCATTGCAGGCAGCATAGTTTCCGGCCGAAACTGCCACCCCATTGCCTGTGGCAACGGCAGCGGCACAGAAGGTCGGGGCGAAGGCATCGCCGAACCCATAAGTCCCGTTCACGCCGCTGCTGTCGAGGCAGCTGGTCACGCGATCAAAGACGCTGACTCGGGTTCCCGTCTGCTGGTGGGTAACGAAGGCACCGATGTCACCGAGGAACGGGTGGGACAAGCCGTTGATGGTGACGTTCACCGAGCCGACATTGAAGTAGCCGCCGTCAACGTGGATGCGGGTAGTGAACGGGGTCCCCGCATCCAGCGAAACGGGACACACAGAAGCCACGCCATCTGGAAGGAGTCCGCCGTCGCCTACGAGCGTGATTGAGCACCGAACCGCGACGTTGGTGATGTTGGCGTTCACGATGGTGCCGTTGGCAGCCGTGACCGTACACGCTTGGCCCAGACCCGTCGGCAATCCACCAGGTTTCTCTGTCACGTTGTAGCCCGTGCCGCTCGGCTGGCGCGCGACAAAGGTGAAGGCGCCATTCGCCGCGACGTTCAGATCTCCCGCCGCGTTGTTCTGGAGAACGAGGGGACCGCGGGCGAGGCCGACGACTGTTCCGCCGATGGTGAAGGTGGACGCACCGCCACCTGCACCGCCACCTGCACCGCCACCTGCACCGCCACCTGCACC
>JANOHG010000490.1:0-9163 GCA_031406375.1 Archangiaceae bacterium
CGAGACGCCGAGGATCAACACCTGGCGATGAACGAGCAGCCCAACCGTGCGGGTGATGATGTCCTCTGGCTGCACCGCTTGGCCGTCGAAGTGAACCACGAGGACCGTGTCGTTGTTCTCGAGGGTGGCGGTTCGGCACCCCGAAAGCGCTTTCAGCTCGTCGAGAGGAACCGGGCCCCGCGCAATCTGCACCCGGAATTCCGCGAGCTGGCCGGTCATCTCGGACATCGTGCCGGCCTTCACCAGCTTGCCCTTGTCGAGGATCGCGGTGGAATCACACAGCTCTTCGAGCTCCTGCAGGTTGTGGCTCGAGACGACGACGGTCGAATTGCCCTTCAGTTCGCGAATCACCTGACGCACCGAGGCGGCGATCTTCGGATCCAGGCCTGCGGTTGGCTCATCGAGGAAGACTACCGGCGGCTTTCCCATTAACGCCTGGGCCATCGCGATTCGCTTGGCCATGCCATGCGACATCGCACCGGCGGGGATGTTCCAGGTCTCGGGCAACGACACCCGCTCGAGCACCGCGCGCGCTTCCTTCTCTGGCTCGCTCAGCCCCGACAGTCGCGCGAGGTAGATCAGCAGCGCGCCAACGGGCCACGAAGGAGGCAGCACAGCGTCCTGGGGCAGCACGCCGACTTTTCCTTTGAGCGCCCCAGGAGCCGACGGATCTGCCCCCAGCACGCGAATGGTTCCCGCGGTCGGAAAGAGGAAGCCGCACATCATCGAGAAGGTGGTCGTCTTCCCTGCGCCGTTGGGTCCAATCAGGCCGTAACACTCGCCTTCGCCAACTGAGAGTGTGACGTCGTTCACCGCCACCTTCGTGCCGAAGTGCTTGCTCAAGCCTTTGATTTCGATCGCGGCGTTCACAGGTCCCTTCTGCGCAGGGCGAGGTGAGCGAGCCCGAGAAAGAGCAACGCAAAGCCGAAATGCACCAGTGCTGCCGAGAGGAATCTCGCAGGCTCTGGGTGCAACAGATCTTGCCCGAAGTTCCACACCGAGCCGAAGCGGACGTAGCCCCACGCACTTTCAGGCTTGAGGCTGGCGAAGCTGCCGAAGGCTGCTTCCTCTCCCGGAAGCCGAGGCATGTTTCCGATGAATGCCATCGCCCAGATGACGAACAGTAAGATCACGTTCAGCACCAGGCTCACGCCCGATTGCCGCGTCACCGCCGAACAAAGCGACGACAACCCGAGGTACGCCAGGGCGAAGACGATCACCACCGCGCACAGCTTCAACCCCACCAGCACCGCGGCCCCGAAGGCGAAGTCGTCGTTGAGCAACTTCGCCACCACGACGATGATCGTGGTGCACAGCACCAGCAATGCGCTCGCAAGCGTCGTTTGAGCGAGGAACTTTCCAATCAAGATGCTCGAACGCTTGACCCGCACCACCAGGTACCGAATCGACTTCGGACCTATTTCGCCCGAGATTTGATCGAAGCTCATCAGCGCGATGAACAGCGGCGCGAAGACCATCGTGAGCTTGAAGACGACAAAGAGCACCAATGGCATCGCCGACAGCCACTCGAGCAACTGATCGTCATCGGTAAAAAAGGTCGAGAGGAACTTTTTACGCCCTTCGATCGCCTGTTTGTCGGTCGCCTCACTGTCCGCCTGGCCGGCGGCGGAGGCCGCCTGGCTGACCTGTTGGTTGATGGTGTGGTTAATCCAACCGACGATCGTCAGCGCCAGCCCAGTGAAGAGCAAGAAGAGGATCAGCAACACGATCACGCGCCCGCCCTTCAGCGCGCGCCCGATTTCTCCTCGCCAAATCTCTTTGATTTCCCGGATGTCGTCCAAAGCCGGGCCGCTTGTATAAGACGCGTGCGTGCTTCGCTACGTCGCAGATGAGCCCAGCCGAGTGGCTCATCCGCTTTTTTGCCGATGGTCCCGGCCCCGCTTGCCCAAGGCGAGGCAGAGCCTCGCGATTGGCAGAAAGGCGCGAACAGGGAAGAATCGAGGGGTGAAACGTGGATTCGCACTTTGGGTCGCATTTTGGTTGCCCGCCGCTGGCTTTGCCCAGAATGACGGGGGTCCGAACATTCCCAGTCGGTTGAAGGCGCCTCCGCTGGCGAGCGCGAAGGCACTGGCCCCTGAGCTCGATTTGCTCACCCTTGCGCTGGCTGGGGATGATGGGCGTCTGTGGGCGCCCCACAGCGATGGCAGCCAGGCGCTGACAATCGAGCCGCTGCTTCAGAAGGAACTCACCGACTTGCTGAAGCTGTACCAGACGCCATACGCCGCGGTGGTCGCAATCGAACCGTCGACGGGGCGGGTGCTCGCGATGGCTGAACACAGCGAAGTCGACCCCAGCCTGCGCGGGCTCTGCACCAAGGCACTGTACCCAGCGGCATCGATTTTCAAGATTGTCACCGCTGCCGCGTTGCTCGAACTGGGGGTGGCGGCCGAGCAGACGACCTGCTTTCACGGGGGCAAGCGCAAGCTCACCCCGAAGCTCCTCGAGGATTCCGAGAGGGATTTTCGCTGCGACACGTTGAGCTCGGCGATGGCGAGCAGCTCGAACGTCGTCTTCGGCAAGCTCGCGCAGCAACACCTCGATTCGGCAAAGCTGTTGGCGATGGCGAAGGCCTGGCGCTTCAACACCCCGGTGCCTTTCCCCGTACCGACCGACGTGTCGCTGGCTTCCGTGCCCGATGACGACTTCGGCCTCGCCCAGGCCGGCGCTGGCTTTGGTGACGTGTTTCTTTCGCCCTTGCATGGCGCGCTGGTGGCGTCGGCGGCCGCCAACGCAGGGGTGTGGCGCGCGCCGGTGCTCTTCGAGTGTGACGTGTCGAACGACAGCGAAGGCGGCGAGCGGGTGATGTCGCTCAAGGCTGCGACCGCGCTTCAATCGATGCTCACCCAAACCGTGCAGTCGGGAACCGCGCGTCGCATCTTTCATGAACGTGGCCATTCGCTGCGCGATGCGGCGGGGAAGACGGGATCGCTGGCCGACAAGAAGCCGTTTCGCGACTACTCGTGGTTCATTGGCTACGCGCCAGCCAGCGACCCGAAGATTGCGGTGGCGGCAGTGGTGGTGAACGACCCCTTCTGGAGGATTCGCGCCACTTGGCTGGGGCGTGAGGCGATGCGACTGTACCTCAGCCGCCCAGCTCAACCAGCCCTTGTTCTAGAAACCGCTGGAAGTGCGCCAGCGCCTCCAGTTCTCGAAGCGGTGACACATTGATGATCGCCGGCAGGTCGCGCTTCCCGTCAAGCCGGGAAAGCAGGTAACGCTCGGGCGCCGTCAGAGGAATTTCCTTCAGCTTCGACGGCGGCATTTTCAGCCGGGGAATGCGCTTGACGGTCATGAATTTCCCGCGAAGGTCGGTGAGCCACGCGGTCTCGGTTTGCGAGATGAGGCCCTGGGCTTCGGCCGAAGCAGTCAGGGTGTTGGCGTGTCGCGCGGCAGCCAGCGCGCTACGAAAATTGCCCTCGTGCAGACAGACTCGAGCGTGCTCGAGTGCCTGTTGAGAAGACGCGCCTTCGTCCATTGTGCTCGGCTCGAACATCGAGGCCATGTCGACGTCCAGCGCGCTGTCGAGATTCCCGACCTCGACCGCATCGAGCCGATGCAGCGCGTAGAGCCGCTGGTACAGGAAATAGTCGGTGGCGTGCAACGCGAGCACGAGCTCGTCAATGGTGTTTTCGCTTTCAATCAACGCATACAATTTTTCATCGAGAGACCCCTCGGCTGGCTCTTCTGCCAGGCGCGAACGGTTCAGCTTGAGCGTGCAGGTGCCACGAGGAAACACGGCGCGGATCGCCTTCCACACCGTTTGGCGAAACTCGCTTTCCTTGTGGATTTCCGGCAGCGGGATTCGCAGATCCAACCCTTGGGGAATTTCGGGCCGCTTCTCGGGCTCGAACGCAAAAGTGCCGGTGGGCCATTGGTAGGCCTCGAGCAGCGTTTCGCGCATCTTCAGCGACAGCGCGTTGCGCACCTCGCCTTCCGAGACTGCGCCGATCATCACCAGGATTTGCCCGAGAAAAATCTTGGTTTCGCGTTGGGTGGTGTACGCGCGGTTGAATTGGTCTTCGCTGATTTTGCCTAAGTTGATTAGGAATTGGCCCAGATACTCGCGGGGCTCGTTCGAGCTGGCGTTGATTGCTTCGCCATCGACGAGAATCACCTGCTTGCGCACCTCGTCGCGCTGAAGGCTCAAAACTCCGCCGGCTTTCTTGTTGCCGAGGTAGACGACGAGGTCTTTGAGGGGCATCGTCGCAAAGTCACCGAAGAGGCCTCTCATCCCGAAAACCAGTTGAGACGAAATGCGCGTCGAGATCTACACGAAACCCGATTGCCCGCTTTGCGACGAAGGCAAAGAGAAGGTCGAAATCGCACAAGATGAGCTTGGCTTTGAACTGGTGTTTCACAACATTCTCACCAACGACGCGTGGCACGCCGAGTTCCGGTACTTCGTGCCGGTGGTCTTCATCGACGAAGTGCGTGCCCTCGAGCTGAGATTTACCTCAGAGCAGTTGCAGGCCGCGTTAAGAGCACGGGCCCAATGAGCGACTTTCCTGCGTTCCGCACCGTGCCCCGAACAGGGGTGATTTTCGTCACCACCGAAGCGACGAAGCTGGGCTTCTCGTCACGGGATCCAGACTGGTGCAACCTCGGGCAGGGCCAGCCTGAGACAGGCGAGTTGCCCGGAGCTCCCAAGCGGGTGCAGCAGATTGCGATCGACGTCGACGATCAGGAATACGCGCCGGTGGCCGGCGTGTGGGAACTGCGAGAGCAGATCGCCGGCTTCTACAACCGCACCTACCGAAGGGGCTTCAAGTCTCAGTACACCGCAGAGAATGTGAGCGTCTCAGGGGGTGGTCGAGCGGCTCTGACGCGCGCGGCCGCGGCGCTGGGGCACATCAACCTCGGCCATTTCCTGCCCGACTACACTGCCTACGAAGAGCTGCTGGATGTCTTCAAAGCCTTTACCGCGATCCCGATTCTGCTCGAGGGAGATCGCGGCTATGCGTTCAGCGCCGACGATTTAAAGCGCGAGGTGCAGGGCCGTGGCCTGTCGGCGCTGTTGTTGTCCAACCCGTGCAACCCGACGGGGAAGGCGATTCAAGGCGAAGAATTGGAGCAATGGGTCGGGATGTCGCGAACGCTCGAGTTCTCGGTGCTGATCGACGAATTCTACAGCCACTACCTGTGGAATGCGCCGCCGGGTCGGCTTCCTCTCGAGAGCGCGGCCCGTTACGTCGAAGATGTGAACCGCGATCCGGTGGTGATCTTCGATGGTTTGACCAAGAACTGGCGCTACCCGGGCTGGCGGGTGACGTGGACGCTGGCGCCGCGGCCGGTGATCGACGCGGTCGCGTCGGCAGGCAGCTTCCTCGATGGCGGAGGTGGGAAGCCGATTCAGCGCGCCGCGATTCCCCTGCTCGAGCAGGACAACGTGATTGCCGAGACGAATGCCATCCACGCTGTGTTCCGCGAGAAACGGGATCTGATGGTGGCGGGGTTGTCGAAGCTCGGGGTGCGCATGGATCGCCAGCCTGACGGTACCTTTTACGTCTGGGGAAACGTCTCGCACCTGCCGCCGCCGCTCAACGAGGGCATGGGGTTCTTTCGGGCCGCGCTCGAGAAGAAAGTGATTGTCGTCCCTGGCGAGTTCTTCGACGTCAACCCTGGCAAGCGTCGCAGTTCGCGAAGCTCCCGTTTTCGTCAGTACGTGCGGTTCAGCTTCGGCCCATCGAAGGACAACCTCTCGCTTGCGCTCACGCGGCTGGCGCAGATGATCAAAGGTGCGTCTTCGGAAGCCTGAGCACCGCTTTTACATCCGAGCAAGCCATCGGCGCACTTACGCGGCGATTTTGGTCGAGTCCGAGTTTTTCGAGAAGGTGACGACTGAACCGTCGACCTCGGCGCGGAAGCCGAGCGGACAGTGGCGGGCGACCGCTTGGGCTGTGTCGACAGCGCCGGTGCCCTCGTCCAGCCAGAACGTCGAACGCCTCGCATCGACCCGCAGAGTGATGAAGCAGCGCGAGCGGGTCACGCCCAGAAATTCGACCTGGTTCGAGTCGAGTCTTCGCACCCGCTGTCCCAAATCGGTCGTCAGCACTTGAACGTGTGGGCGGCGTGCCGCGGGAATCACCGATTCGGTGAACTTCAGTTCGGTGCCGAGCTCGCTCGCGTGAGCAGCCACGAACACTCCGCGAGGCAGCGCCCGGGTCAGCGCTCGCAACGCATCAGATGCCCGACTTCCGAGCGCAAGCGGAACTTCGGTCTCTTCATCGTTGGTTCGAAAGTGCAGCGTGGTGCCCAGCGGAAAAACGTGCTCGACCCTGCCTGAGAGAACGAAACGATCGCGCGACTGGGGGGTAATCTTCAAGCTCGCGTCATCGCACCACAAACCGAAACGCGCCCCGGCCGAACGAAACGGAAGAATCTCGAGCGACATGCGCATCGGTGTACACCCTTGGGCACGCCAATTCGAGTCATGTCCGAAATGACTGTAATTACAAATGTTTAGTCAGCGGCAGAACTGCGCGCGGGTGACAGTCCCCGGAAAGCAACGGGTGCAGCCAGTGCATATTAGCAAGCCACAGGAGCTCGCAGGGGTGCCGCATGAGGTGACGTAGGAAGAAGGGGTGGCTCCGCAGGCAGGGGCGATGAAGCCTGGCCATCCGGTGCCTCCCGTACAGCGCTGGTTGTTGCTGCTGCAGCTTCCGGTTTCCACGCAGGCAAGCGTTGACGTGTAGTACCGCGTTTCGGTGCCGTCGCAGTTGAAATCCCAACCGCCGCAGCCGATGCGCGCATCCGAGTACGAGCCGGTCTGTCCTGGTCGAGCGCGGCTGTCGGTATCGCAGCAGTCCGAGTTGTTGGGTGAATAGCCCGCCCGCGGAACAGTGCCGCAATGTTTCACAGCGGTCGTGCCGCCAAAGGTGTCGCCGTCACCGTCTGGGTAGAAGGTGGTGCACGCACCTGAGGCGCACTCGCAGGCGAGGCTGCACGCTTTCCCATCGGGACTGTCGGCGAAACACGACGACCCCGCGCACGACGCGCCCGCTTTGCAGTTCAGCGAGCACGCCCCGCCGCTGCAGCTGCTGAAGCACACGCCAGCGCCGCTGCAGTTGTAGGCTGCGCATTCACTTTGAGGATCGGTGTTGGCCGCGAAGTTAACGCAGGTTCCAGGCGTCGTGCTGTTGCAAGACTTGCAGGTGCCACCGCACGCGCTGTTGCAGCAGACCCCATCGGTGCAGAAACCCGACGTGCACTGGCCCGGGTCGCCGCAGGTTTGTCCGTTGGGTTTCCTGGGGACACAGACGCCGCCCTGACAAAACGCAGTGATTGGGCAGCCGTTGAGATCTGCGGGGCATTGATTCGACACGCCGTCACATTTTTCTTCGAAGTCACAGGCGCCGGTGATTCCGCGACAGCTCTGCCCCGCGGGAAGGATCTTGTCCGCTGGGCATGCCGCGCTCATTCCATCGCACTTTTCCGGTACGTCGCACAGGCGGCCATCAGACGTGCGACAGACAGACCCGGTCGAATCAAAGCGATCCGGCGGGCAGGTGGCCGTAGCGCCCGAGCAGAACTCTTCGACATCGCAGACATCCGCGGCGCGGCGACACGAGGTCCCCATCGGCATGAAGCCGTCTGTTGGGCACCGCGCAGAAACCCCGTCACAGGCTTCATCCATGTCGCACAGATCATTGGGGTCGGCGGTGCGGCAAACGTCACCCGCTTTGATGACCTCATCGGCAGGGCAGTCAGGAGAATTGCCCGTGCACAGCTCGGCGCGGTCGCAGGATCCCGAAATCGCCGCCCTGCACTCGACGGTCGACGCTGCGAAGAGGTCAGTGGGGCAAACCAGGTTGGCGCACGTCTCGGCAAGGTCGCACTCCGAGTTTCCGGGCCGGCATTCTTCGTTCGCGCAATCTGAGTCTTCGCAGTCGAAGGCGCCGTCACTGTCGTTGTCGAGGTTGTCTGCACAGTCGGCCTCGGTTCCCATCGCGCCGCCGCCCGAGCCGCCCGAGCCGCCCGAGCCGCCTGTTCCGCCCGCTGAGCCGATGCCACCACCCGCACCACCGTCGACTCCGGTGCCACCTCCGACGCCATCGGTTCCAAGCGCGCATTTACCCGCGACGCACGTCTGGTTGGTCGGGCATTGGGCAGACGTCGAGCAGGGAGCCCCGACAATGTTGGGAACGCAAGATGCCGCGAGCATCAACAGCACGAAAACCAGCCGACAAATGTGCCTCATCAGACGACTCCCTTGCCGCTCGAGAGCAGCTCGAACTAGCTCCCTTCGACGAAGAACAGGATGACGGAGGTCACCAGGGCAGCGCCAGCGACGCCCAACGCGACGTTGGCACCCAGAGCCATGCTGTTGGCCTTGGCCACCAACGCATCTGCTTCAGCCCGGGTGCGGGGTTTGGGTGTATTCAATTCATTCACGGCCTGTGGAACCATTACTAGCCCAAGCACCGAACTAACGACGCCCGCAGCGCCCGCGCCACCCACGGCGACCCAGGTGAACACCCGAGTGCCGCGCGGCTTCACCGCAGCTTTCTTCGCGACGATGCTGTTGGGAGTCTCGGTGGATGTGTTGGGTGTCGTCAGCGGCTCAGTGATGGAAGCCTGCTTCGACTCATCGTCCTTCTTCGGAGCGTCTGAAACCACAGGCGTTGCGCTTCCCGCGGTGAGGTTGATCGTCACTTCCTGCGAGCGCACGGCTGACATCGTAAAAGAGCGTTCGACGGTGGTGTAGCCGTCAGCACGCGCAACCAGCTTGTGCGGCCCAGGGGTCAGTTCCGTTGAGGCAGGCGACGCCCCGAGATCCTTTCCATCGATCTCTATCTTGGCGTTGGGCGGTTCGGCGAAGACGAGCACCTGTTGCAGGCCGCGGTCCTTCAGCTTCCGTTCGAGGTTGGCAATCGAATCCCCGACAGCGACCTTGTCCGAAGCATCTGGCAGCGCGCGAAGGTAATCCCGATAGGCACGCAGCCCCTTGCCGGTTTCTCCTTTCCCGCTCTCGCCGATCAACTCGTAGCACTTGCCGATGTTGAAGAAGATGATCGGGTGAGGGCGCGCAAGGTAGGCCTCTTCGAATTTGAGCACCGCGTCGGCGTACTTGCCTTGGTCGTAGAGCTTCTTTCCTGCGTTGAAGAGCTCCTTGGCCTTTGCCGGATTCTCGGCGGGTTTGGCA
>JANOHG010000491.1:0-3806 GCA_031406375.1 Archangiaceae bacterium
CGGATGCCAGTTGAAAGCAGCCGAGAACCAGAAGTGCCCTCCGAAAGGAATCAGACGCGCCTCAAGCACGTCGCCTTTGGTGAGCCCTGCGAGCTGGCGGCGTTCGGTCACTTCGAAGTCGAGGCCCGTGAAGGGCTCGCGCAGCATCACCCACCCTTTTCCCAACTTGCGCACTTCGAACAACCCGTGCACCGTTTCAGTGAAGGCTCGAAAAGCCCCGGCGCGCTCAGGTGGGCCCTCTTTCAGCACCCGCTGATACAGTTCCGCGGCTGGAGTCTGCCCCGCCTCGCGCGGTCGATCGAAGAGAAAATACTCGAGCAGCGAAGACATTCGCGCCTCGAACTGCTTGTCGTCTTCGAAAATCTCACCCGTCGCGTCGAAGAACTCTTTTCGCGCAGCCACGAGATCTTCTTTCCGTGCGTCCGGCGTGGCGAACGCCACCAGTTCATCGAGGTACGGCTGAAACGACGCGTTTTCGTTCATGCGCTGTTGCCCATCAGGTCGGCGAAGCGTTGGAACAGGTAGCGCGCATCATGGGGGCCCGGTGACGACTCGGGGTGGTACTGCACCGAGAACGCGCGTGCATCGGGCACCGACAGCCCTTCAACGGTGTGATCATTGAGGTTCAGGTGGGTGACAAGAGCCTTCTTGCCAAGGCTCTTGTCGTCGACGGCGAACCCGTGATTCTGCGCGGTGATCTCGACCTTCCCAGTCGCCACGTCCTTCACCGGTTGATTGGCCCCGCGGTGCCCGAACTTCATCTTGTAGGTCTTGGCGCCCAGCGCGAGCGCGAGGATCTGGTGGCCCAAACAGATTCCGAACACGGGCACCTTGCCCAACAACGCGGCAACGGTCTTGTCTGCTCCAACCACCGCCGCAGGATCGCCAGGTCCGTTGGTGAGAAAGACGCCGTCGGGCTTGCGAGCGAGGATCTGCGCGGCCGACGTACCGGCGGGAACGACGGTGATGTGACAACCGACGTCGCACAGAAACTGAAGCATCGCGTTCTTCAGGCCATAGTCGATTGCGACCACTCTGAACTTTCCGATCGTCTGCGCCGCGGGTAGGCCATTGAGCGGGTCGGGGGTGCAGCGGGTCCACTCGAAGGGCTCCTTGATTGAGATCCCCGTCGCGAGATCCAGCCCTTCCATGCCGTGCGCATGCGCTGCCCTCTCGACCAACGCTTTCGCTGACGTCCCGTCGGACGAGATGATGCCCATCTGCGAGCCGTGGGTGCGCAGATGCCGGACCAGTTGTCGGGTGTCGAGGCCCTGAATCCCGGGAATGCCCCAGCGCGCAGTGTACTGATCAAGCGACTCGGTCGAACGCCAGTTCGACGGCTCGGACAGCGCGCGAACCACCAACCCGACCGCATGCGGGCGGCTCGATTCCTGATCGTCCAGATTGGTGCCCACGTTGCCGATGTGCGGGTACGCGAAAGTGAGAATCTGCCCGACGTACGAGGGGTCGGTGATGATTTCCTGGTACCCATACATCGAGGTATTGAAGACGACTTCTCCGATTGTCTCGGTCTGCGCGCCGAATGCCTGGCCTTTGAAGACCGTGCCATCTGCGAGTGCGAGAATCGCCTCGGTCATTTTTCTGGCCGTCATTGCGCTTGGGTAAATCGAACTTCGCCTTCAATCAAGGTGTAACGCACCCGATGTCGGGCGGGGTCGATGATCGCAAGATCCGCACGGGCGTTGGGGGAAAGACAACCGCCTTCGAGGTTCAAGATCGCCGCTGGGCCGGCCGAAAACAGTCGGGCGAGCAGACTGGGCTCGAGCTTCAAGGCCGCGACCCGCGCAAAGGCATCGGCAAGCGTCTGCGCACCAGGCGAGCACTGATCAAATGGGTGCTCGCGCTCAACGGGATCAACGCGGTGATGATCGCTGGCGATCGCTTCGATCGTCCCGTCACGCACCGCGGCGACCAGCGCCGCGACGTCTGCCGCCGGCCGCAGCGGGGGCCACACCCGCGCTTCGATCGCATACCCGCGCGCTGCTTCGTCCGTCATCGTCAGGTGGTGGGGGGTGGCGTCAGCGCTGACCTGAAGGCCCCGCTGGCGAGCGTCTCTGAGCAGACGCACGCTTCCTGCACAAGTGAGGTGCGAAAAATGCAGCCGCCCACCCTGTTCTTCGAGCAACGCCAGATCGCGCGCGACGATCGACACCTCGGCCGACGCGGGCACGGCGGGCAACCCGAGCCAGGTCGCAACGAAGCCTTCTCCGAGCACGCCGCGCCCGGAAAGCGATGGGTCTTCAGCGTGCACCATCACCGGAACACTCAACGGCCGCGAATATTGAAGCGCGCGCCGCATCAAACCACCGCGCACGATGGGCCGGCTGCCATTCGACAAGCAGACCGCGTTCGCCGGAACCTCGCCCAACTCTTCGCCTTCGACGCGTTTGGTCAAAGCCGCCGCGCGCAGGACTCGAATCCAAGGGCTGAGCGGCGGGTCGGATTCGACAGAGGCAACCAGCGTCGTGTAGCCGCCTTGCAGAGCGGCCAAGAGATCCGCCGCGTCCTTCAAGACACAGCGCAGGTCAATGAACCCGGGCATCACCCACAGCCCTTTGACATCGAGTGTCTCGACGTTGCCGATCGCCTCGCCTGCAGCAATCACCTGCGCGATACGCCCGTCGCGAATCACCAAATCTGCAACCTCGTCAACCCCGCGCTTGGGGTCGATGATTCGGCCGCCGCGCAGCACCATCGCGCTCAAGAGACCGCCTCGAGAATCGCTTTGCGTACGGCGACGCCATTTTCGACCTGCTCGAGGATCACGCTCTGCAGACCATCTGCGACTTCGGGCGCCAGCTCGAGACCGCGATTGACTGGACCTGGATGAAGCACCAACGCTCCAGCCTTCAGGGCTCGGGCGCGGTCGGCAGTCAAACCCCATCGGCGGTGGTATTCGCGCTCAGAAGGGAACAGCGCCTCGGTCTGTCGCTCGCGCTGAACTCTGAGCATCATCACTGCGTCGGCGCCATCGAGGGCATCGTCCAGCTCGGTGGTAACCAAAGCGCCAAGACGGCCGACTTCGGCTGGAAGTAGCGTCGCGGGGCCACACAGCACCACCTCGACGCCAAGGGTACGCAAGCAATACAGGTTGCTGCGCGCGACGCGGCTGTGCAGCACGTCTCCGATGATCGCCACCTTCTTCCCACGCAGCGCGCCCCACCGGCGCAGCAAGGTAAACGCGTCAAGCAGCCCTTGCGATGGGTGCTCGTGTTGACCATCACCGGCGTTGATCACCGCGCACTTCACGGCGCGCGCGACGAGCTCGGCAGCTCCAGAGCTGGGATGGCGAACGACGAGCACCGCAGGGCCCATCGCCGCGAGGTTTCGGACGGTGTCGAGCAGCGACTCGCCCTTCGAGGCCGAGGATCCAGCGACCGTCCAGTTGAGGACATGCGCCCCAAGCGCAGCCGCGGCGATCTCGAACGACGATCGGGTGCGGGTGGATGGCTCGAAGAACAGATTGGCGACAACTTTGCCTGAGAGCCGACGTTCGCTGTTGCGGCCTTCGCGAAAACCTTCCGCGCGCGCCAGGAGCGCCTCGATCTCGGCGCGAGGCATTCCTTCGATTGCGAGCAGATGGCGCATCGTCAGTTGCCGACGGGAATGGGCCCTTCCTTGACGACCTTGAACTTCACGTACTTCACCTTCGCCGTCGGCTTGAGCACGACCTTGCGCTGATACTCGACGACGATCTTGATCCGCTTCGCAACCTCGTCTCGAACGACAGTGAAGTTCTCTTCCTTCAGCCCAAGCCCACCCACCGTTGTGATGGTGCCATTGCC
>JANOHG010001098.1:0-2752 GCA_031406375.1 Archangiaceae bacterium
CGTTGAGCACCACGTCGTAGCGCCAACAAAGGACCCTGCCGGGATCCGTCTCGAGGTACTGAACGCAGTCGTCGTGGGGCCGAGTGAATGCGTGGTGGGCCGCGGCCCAGCTCTTGGTGTCCTCGTCGTACTCGAACAGCGGAGGGTTGACGACCCACAGAAAGTTCCAGGTTCCGCCCGAGCCATACTCGGGAATCAGCTTCACCTTCTTCGCCAGATGCACGCGAAGGTTCGCCATCACCGTTTGAACCAGCGACGCGCGGCCGAACTGGAACAGCAACAGGTCGCCCGGCTTGGCTCCCGTTCGAGCGTTGATCGCCTCGCGCAGCGCGGGGCTGATCGTCTTGCTCAGCGGTGACTGGGTCCACTCGCCCGTCTCGCTCAGCTTCGCGCGGGCAAGCCCACCCGCACCCATTCCCTTGACGAATTCCTCGAGCTTGTCGCTTTCCGCGCGCGACATTCCGTACGCGGCGGGCAGCACCATCGCCTTCACGATTCCGTTCTTCAAAATCGCGTCGAGCATCATCGCCAGCCCGCCTGCGGTGCCGTGCTCTTTGATCAGATCCGTCAGCAACACGTGCTCGAGGCCGAAGCGCAGATCGGGCTTGTCATTGCCGTACTTGTCCATCGACTCGTAGAAATCCATTCGGCGGAAGGGCGTTGGCAGCTCGATTCCCAGCACCTCTTTCCACAACCGTTTGATCAGCCCTTCGATGATCGCGAACACATCGTCTTGCGAGACGAAGCTCATTTCGACGTCGATCTGGGTGAACTCGGGCTGGCGGTCGAGCCGAAGATCCTCATCGCGAAAGCACTTCACAATCTGAAAGTAGCGATCGAACCCTGCGACCATGAACAGCTGCTTGTAGAGCTGGGGAGACTCGGCGAGGGCGTAGAACTTTCCCGGGTTGAGGCGCGAAGGGACGAGGAAATTGCGCGCGCCTCCGGGGGTGTACTTGCCCATGAACGGCGTTTCGAGCTCGAGGAATCCGTTGTCGACCATAAACGAACGGGTCAGCGCGTTCATTTTCGACCGCGTCATCAGCGTCTTCTGCAGCGGAGCGCGGCGCAGGTCGAGGTAGCGATGCTCGAGGCGCTTCTCTTCGCTGGTGGTGGTGACGTCCTGAATCTCGAACGGCGGAGTCTCGGACTTGTTGAAGACCGTTGCCTGGATGACTTCGATCTCAACTTCCCCCGTCGCGAGGTTGGGGTTCGTCGCAGCGACCAGCTTGTTCTCTTTTTTCGAGAACTGCTCGCCGCGCGAACGGACCTTGCCGCGAATGCCAATCACCCACTCGCTGCGCATCTGCTCGGCAAGCAGGTGGGCTTCCTTCGACAGGTCGGGGTCGAAGACGATCTGCGTGAGCCCTTCGCGATCGCGCAGGTCGATGAACACCAGGCTTCCGTGATCACGTCGGAACTGCACCCAGCCGAAGAGGATGACCTCTTTCCCGATGTCAGACGCACGCACAGCGCCGCAAGAATGGGTCCGCTTCAACTCGGTGATGAACTGGTTCGTCATGGGCGAGGTTCCTACCGGGGGACAAACACGACCGCAACGATTCGACGCGGGACGTGTTGTAGTTTGCACCCATGCTGTTCACCGCCATCCTCGCGGCGATGCTCTCTTCGGTGGCCGAGGAAGAAGAGGAGCCATCCGCGCGAGATCTCAGCTTTTCCCTCGAGCTCACCGGCTTTCGGCAGCTGGGCGCCTCGGGCTTCGTGGACTATGGGGTGATTCCCGGGGTGGTCTACCTGAACGCCGGCTACACCTTGCTCAAGACCCCCGCGTTGCCGAGCCGCGGCATGTCGCCCGAAGTGCCCACCTCGCCGACCCACACCTTTTCCGCAGGCGCCGATTGGACTCCTGGCCGGCACCTCAGCCTGTCGTTGCTTTTCTCGGGCAGCCCCAAGGCGGGTGACAAGATTGCCCTGCTGCCGTTGGCCCCTGCCGCGACGCGCATCACCGTCGGCACCTGGCGCAGCAGCGTAGGCGGTTCGCTGCTCGCAGCGTGGGCTTCAGGGCGCCTGTCGAACTTCGAGTGGGTCGTCGACGGCGGCCTCTCAATCACCAACAACCGCCTGGGCCACGGCGTGGCGCGCGGCAACGACCCCGAACAGTTCCCGATGCCGCGCGAAGACGAAAACCTGTTCGTCTACCGCGCTCTGGGGGGGGTCACCTTCACCTTCTTCGATCGCACCGACGTCTCGGTGCGCGGCGGCTACAGTGCGTACTCGTCGGATCCCCTCACCGCAGGTCGATTCGATGAGGCCGAGGTGCTGTTGATCAGACGGGCCCTCGACGCGGTTGCCAAACAATTCACCCACGACCTCGAAGCGCTTTCCCGGGCATCACAACAGGCGTCGGCGCGACTGGGGCAGGCGGATTCCCTGTCGGGCTATGCGTCGGCGCCGCTGCTGGCCGAGGCGAAAGTGACGGTGCGACACCGCTTCACCTCGCGGTTTTCAGCCCAGCTCGGGTGGACCTACAACCGCTATGTGCCGACGGCGGGCCATTCGAACATCTTGTCGTCCCGCCTCACTTTCAGGCTCGACGCGAAGTGGCGGTTATGGGGCGGCGGAGCCGTTCAACGCGATCAGCCGCTCGATCACCCTGCCCAACGGGTCGAAGGAGACCCCGAAGTTTCGATCAGCGGGCTGGTGACGGTGGGCGTCGAACTGACACTCTGAACCGGCACGTAGTAGTAACGATCTCATGTTTATTGATCCTCTTTCCTTTGTGCGCTCGTCC
>JANOHG010001113.1:0-11462 GCA_031406375.1 Archangiaceae bacterium
CGCGCGGATGCGCTGGTCGAAGTTTTCGCGGCCCAGTGGATGAAGCTGCGCACGCTCAACCCGGCGAGCCCCGCGCTCGACGTCTACCCGGGCTTTGATGGCGCGCTGAAGACAGCGATGCGCGACGAGACGCTGCTCTTCTTGCGCAGCTTCATTCGCGAAGACCGCAGCGCGCTCGAGCTGCTCGACGCGCGCTACACGTTCCTCAATCAACGGCTCGCCGGCCACTACGGCATCACCGGCGTCACCGGGCCGGCGATGCAGCGGGTGGTGCTGACAACCCCGCAGCGCGGTGGCTTGCTGACTCACGGCAGCATCCTCACTTTGACCTCGGTGCCCAACCGCACCTCTCCCGTCAAGCGCGGCAAGTGGGTGCTCGACCAACTGCTGTGTCAGGAGCCTCCACCCCCACCCGCGAACGTTCCCGCGCTGCCCGAAGGCGCCGACGCCAATGGGAAGACGCTGCGTCAACTGGCCGAAGCACACCGCAGCAACCCGTCATGCTCGGGTTGTCACCTTCAGATGGATCCAATCGGTTTCTCGCTCGAGCATTTCGATGGAGTCGGCCACTGGCGCGACAAAGACGGCGCGCTGACGATTGACGCCACCGCTGCGCTGCCTGACGGTCGAACCTTCGATGGCGCCAACCAGCTGTCAGACGTGTTGAAGAATGACGCACGGGTGCCCCGCTGCATCTCGCGAAAAATGCTGACCTACGCGATTGGCCGCGAGCTCAACAACACCACCGACAGCTGCGCGCTCGACACCCTGGCGCGGGAAATGGCGAAAAAGGATTTTCGCCTCAACGAGCTCGCCGTGCAGGTGGTGAAGACGAAGCAGTTTCGTCAGCGGCGCGGCGCCACGGTGGTGACCCAATGAAGCTCAAGCTGTCGCGTCGCACCCTGTTGCGCAGCTCGGGCGCCGCGCTCAGTCTTCCCTTCCTCGAAGCGATGATGCCGCGCACCGCACACGCGCAGGCCGCCAAAGCGCTGCGCATGGTCGCCTGGTATCTGCCCAACGGCTACTACCGCACCACCAGCGGCGGCGTGGTGAAGGACGACTGGACGCCAACGGGCACCGGCACCAACTACACACTCAGCCCGATTCTTCAGCCGCTGCTGCCGTTCAAAGGCGACATTCAGGTATTGACCGGAATCCGAAATCCTCCGGCCGAGATGTCGAACATCAGCTGCGGTCACGCCCGTGGCACCGGCAGCTTCCTCAGCTGCGTCGCGCCTGCTGGCCCGGGGACGATTGGCGGCATCTCGATGGACCAGGCGGCCGCTGCCCACCTGAAGCAGTTCACCCGCTACCCGTCGATTGAGCTGGGCACCGATTCCGACGGCGGCGACGTGCCCATTCGCAGCTCGATTGCCTGGGCAGATGCGAACACGCCGTTGGCGAAAGAAACCCGCGCAGGCAACCTGTTTGATCGCCTCTTCGCGGGTCCGGACTCCACCCTCACGATGGCCGAACGGCAGAAGCGGCTGCTGTACCGAAAGAGCGTCCTCGACTCGGTGCTGGGTTCGGCCAATTCGCTGAAGGCGAAGCTCGGCACTGGCGACAAGCAGAAGCTCGACGGGTACCTCAGCGGCGTTCGTGAGCTCGAGCAGCGGCTGGCGGCTCCTGCGGGGACCACCGCCTGTCTGATAGGAACTCGGCCGCCTCCGACGGGCGACATCCGAACCCAGGTGAGGCAGTTGCTTGACGTGATGGCGCTCGCGTTTCAGTGCGATGTGACGCGGGTCTCGACCTTCATGTTCGATCGCGCCGGCAGCGATCTCGCGTTTCCGTTTCTCACCGCCAACGGAGCGCCAATCAACGCGGGTTGGCACAGCACCTCGCACCACCATGGCGTTGCGACGAACCTCGCGCAGCTGAAGTCGATTCTCATCTGGCAGATGGAACAGTTCGCGTACTTCCTCGGGAAGCTGAAGGCGATCGACGAGGGTGGCGAATCGGTGCTCGCGAAGAGCTGCATCTTTCTCTCGTCCGAGCTTGGCGATGGAGACCTTCACGAGCACAAGAACCTGCCCGTCATCGTCGCGGGCGGTGCGGGTGGCGCGCTCAAACCCGGCAAGCACGTCGTCTTCACCAACCAACCGCACAAGTCGGATCTGTTCTTGACGCTGCTGGCGAGCGTCGGCGTGAGCATGACGAAGTTCGGAGCGGATTCGACCGCCCCACTGGTGATGCCCTGAACGTCTCGCCGAACTGAAGCTTCTGGTTCGGATCGTCGGGGTCGCGTCTTAAGTAGCGTTCGTGCTCTCGTTTTTCATTGTTGTCGCCCTCGCCCAAGCCGCCGAGCCCACGCTTCGCATTCGCGCTGTCGGCGATGTGATGCTCGGCACGAGCGTGCCTGAAGGATTCCTGCCGCCCGCCGACGGGGCTCATTCGCTCGACGACGTCGCCGAATGGCTCAAAGACGCCGACCTCACCTTCGTGAATCTCGAGGGTCCGCTGTGCGACTCGGGCGAATCGACCAAGTGCAAAAAGACCGGAAGCTGCTACGCGTTTCGGTCGCCCACCCGGTACGTGAAGTACCTCGTCGACGTCGGCGTCGATCTCGCGTCGACCGCCAACAATCACGCGGGAGATTTCGGCGAAGGCTGCCGCCGTGAGACCGAGAAGACGCTCGACACCGCCGGCATCACCTGGAGCGGCGCCCAAGGCACGGTCGGAACCCGCACGCTTCCTGATGGGCGCAACGTCGCGTTGATTGGCTTCCATACGTCGTCGTCGACGAACGACGTCAATGACCTGGCCGCGGCCCGTGCGTTGGTGAAGCAGGCCAAGCAGTCGGCACAGTGGGTCATCGTCAGCTTCCACGGCGGAGCCGAAGGGGCGAAGGCTACCCGGGTGGTGAAGGGCCCCGAGAAATACCTAGGCGAGAATCGGGGCGACCTTCCCGCTTTCGCCCACGCGGTGATCGACTCGGGTGCCGACCTGGTTCTCGGGCATGGCCCTCACGTTCTTCGTGGGCTCGAGCTGTATCAAGGTCGGCTGATTGCCTATTCGCTGGGAAACTTCGCCACCTATGGCCGCTTCAGCCTCTTTGGGCCGCTGAAGATTGGCGCTGTTCTCGAGGTCGAGTTGGCGAAAGACGGAAAGTTCGTTCGGGGAAAATTGTTGCCCACCTCGCAGGAAGGCGAGGGGATTCCGATGAAGGATGCGCAAGCGCGGGCCGTGAAGATGGTCCTGCAACTCACGCTGCTGGATTTTCCAACGTCGGGAGTGAGAGTCGCCGCCGACGGTGCGCTCAGCCCTTAGTGCAGAATTTCGGGCACAGGGGTGGCGGGCAACAACTTGCGAACCTCTTCGGCGGTCAACTCAACCGCGACGAGCATCGTCACCGGCATGGGTCCCTGAACTTCGACCTGTCGGTACTGTGCCCAGCCACCACTCTCGAGTCGAACCAATTTGCCGTCGGTATGAGTCACGCGGTGAACCCCCCATGAGGACGATGCGCCACGGACTTTACCGATGATTCACAAAGGTGCACGCCGTGTCAGCGCTCGGGTGAAAATTTGTTAATCAACATCGCTGTTAATCCGTTTACAGCCCGCTGAGGTCCTCGAAAGCGGTGATGACGGCCGCGATGTCGAGACTTCCTTTTCCTGCGGCCCGCGCGAGGTTGTAGGTCTCGCGCAGCGAAGCCGCGGTAGGAGTCGGCACTTTCTCTTTCGCCGCGCTGTCGAGGAACAGCCCCAGGTCTTTGTGCATCAGGTCGATTGAGAAGTGCGCTTCGAAGTTCCTTTCGAGAATCGCTTTGCCCTTGAAGTCGAAGTACGGAGATCGAAACCCTGAGGCCGCCACCACCTCGAGCAGCTTGCGCACATCGACCCCTGTCTTTGCGGTCAGTAACATCCCTTCTGAAAGGCCCTGAAGCATGGCGGCAATCAAGACATTGCCGGCGAGCTTCACCTGAGTGGCCGAGCCGACAGGTCCGCAGTGAATGGCTTTCTCACCCACCGCCGCGAAGATGGGTTGGCACCGCTCGAGCGTCTGCGGCGTGCAGCCCGTCATGATGACCAGGGTGCCTTTCTCCGCTCCGTTCTTCGAGCCGGTGACGGGAGCTTCAGCGAAGTCGACGCCGTGCGCACCGAAGTCGGCCTCGAGCTGCCGGGTCAGTTCACCAGAAACGGTGCTGAAGTCGATGAACAGCTGACCCTTCTTCGCGCCCGCCAGCAGTCCGTTTGGGCCGAGCGCAACCTCGCGCAACGCCAGGGGATCCGCCAGACAGGTGCAGTACGCGTCGACTTCGGCGGCGAGCGCGCGCGGAGTGGCAGCGGCGATCACCCCTGCGCTGGCCAGCTCGGTGACCCGCTGCGTGGTGCGATTCCACGCGTGTACGGTGAAGCCCTTGACGGCGAGGTTCCTCGCCATCCGGCTGCCCATCAAACCCAATCCCAGGAAACCGATTTTCTTCATTGGCGAAGGTTCCCATATGGTGGCAGGGCATGCGGTTTCCACTTCTCAAGTTGCTTCGGCGGGAAAACTCTAGCGCCGCCAAGCGCGAACGGCAGGACCAGCTCGAACGGGTGTTCACCGACAGCTTGCGCGCGCTTTCGACGCTGCTGAAATCGGCCGCCGACAGCCTCGAGCGCAAGCGCCTCGAGCGTTCAGGATACGAGCCGCAGGACAAGTTCCTCAAGCGGCAGGATCCAAAGTGAACTGACGTGCTGTTCTACCAGGCGTTCCGCGCGGTCATCTCGCTGTTGCTCAAGCTGTTCTACCGACTCGAGCCGGTCAACGATCCGCACCACGGGCTCACACTCGCGGGCCCGGTCATCTTCGTCGGAAACCACCCCAATGGCCTCGTCGACCCGGGAATGGTTTTCGCGCTCACAGCGCGCCCGGTGACGTTCCTTGCAAAGGCGCCGCTGTTCAAGATTCCAGTGCTGGGCTCAATGCTGCGCGCGATGGAGGCGCTGCCAGTATTCCGCAGACAAGACAACGCGTCAGAGATGACGAAGAACGAGGGCACGCTGACCGCGAGCATCCGGGCGCTGGCGAAGGGTGGCGCAATCACCCTCTTTCCCGAAGGCAAGAGCCATTCGGAACCGCAGTTGGCCGAGCTGAAGACAGGCTGCGCGCGAATCGCGCTTGAGGCGTTGACGCAGCATGCACCGGTGCGAATCGTCCCCATCGGGCTCAATTACCTTCAGAAGCATCGCTTTCGTTCTCGGGTGCGGGTGGATGTTGGGCCGAGTCTTGATCCCGGTGTGTTTGCTGCGAAGGCTGGCGATGATCCACGCGAGTCGGCTCGAAAGCTCACCGAGGCCATCGCCGATGCGCTGCGCGCAGTGACCCTCAACCTCGAGAAGTGGGAAGACCTGCCGCTGATTCAGACCGCCGAATCGCTGTACGCCCTGAAGGTAGGAACGCCGGCAAGAGACAGCGAGCGGATCCGCGCGTTCGCGCAAGGCATGCGGCTGTTGCGTGACGAGCAGCCCGCGCGATTCGAGAAGCTGAAGTCGCAGGTGCTCGCGTTTGCGCAGCGATTGTCGATTGTCGACGCGAAAGCCGAAGAGCTCACCTACGCGTATCGCCCTGCAACGGTCGCCTGGTTCGTGCTGCGCAATCTGCTGTGGATGGTTGGGCTGCCCTTCGTTCTGGTCGGCATCGTGCTGTTTTTCGTTCCGTACTGGATTCCGATTCTGATGGTGAAGTTGACCCGGCCCGACGTCGACACCGAGGCGACGGTGAAGGTGGTGACGCTGCTCGTGCTCGCTCCGGTGTGGTGGGCGGTGCTGACGGGGGTGGCGTGGGTTCAGCTCGGGTGGGCGGTGGGCCTTGGCGTCTTGACAACAACGCTGCCGCTTGCGCTCTTCACCCGCGTCTTTCTCGAACGGCGCGCGAGTGCCCTGCGCGACATTCGAATATTCCTCGTGCTCGGCAGTCGCAAGCAGTTGAAGGAAAGGTTGCTGGCGGAAGGCGACGCGATCGCCACTGAGCTCGAGTCTGTGGTGCAAGAGCTGCGGCCGCGAATCGCGGGGTGACGCGCGGCATCAGCCGGCAGCCAGCGCTCGCGCGAGCACGCTGGACACGTTTGGGTGTGGTGCAAACGCCAGCTGCACCGACGGCACCACCGCCAGCACCTGGCTGGCAATCTTGAACAGTGTCGAGCGAACCTCAAGGGAAGCCGACGGCTCGAGCACGTTTGCGAGCAACACCCGCAGCACTGCTGACGGTGCAACTGGGGTGAGCTCGGCGCGTTCTGCGTGAAGCAGGGTTCCAATCTGCCCAAGCGAGGCTTGCTTCGCGGCGCCGATGTTCCATGGCGTGCCATGGGCGGCGTAGCCGGTTGCGTCAGGGAGCACGGCGACCAGCTCATCGGACAAGAGCGTCAGTCCGCCTTCGACGCCGCACCGCGCGAGGGTACTTTTTCCCGCGCCAGAGGCACCGGTGAAGAGCGCCGCCCGCCCGTGATGGGCAAGCGCGGCGCCGTGCACCAGCAGGCCTCCTCGCCGCAACAGCGACTCACCGAGCAGCACCCGAACCACGGCTTCGATGGGGAAGCGCTCGAGGCGCCCCCGAACCCATCCCTTTCGGCGATCTGCTTCGATGCGCGCGTCGAAGCAGTCTCCTTCGAGGGTCAACGCGCCATCCGACTCGTTGCGAATGACGGGCAGCAGGGCCTGCCAATCGACAGGGCGGGAAATCTGCCCAGAAAGCTCGACCTTGAGCCCAAGCGGCGCGCACGCTGCGTCGACGCGGAAAGCGCGCCATGCCTCCGCGAGTGGGCCCAAGTGGGAAGTGCTCTCAATGACGAACTCAAACCCTGCAATGAAGAAGGTGAGCGTGCTCAGCCGCCTCCTCCGGGGTCGAAACAGATGGTTCCGATGCAGGTTTCAGGAAGGATGCATTGAGGCGAGCATGCCGCGAGCGCAGTGAATTCGTGCTCCCATAAGATGCAGGGAGCCTCGTAAGGCTCAGGTGCGTCGTTCGGTTCTTGCGGCGTTTCATCCATCGACCGTGAGTCTACCGTCAGAACGGAAGATCCACTGCACACACGCGGCCGTCCTGTCCCCCGATGAACAGGCGCCTGGGCGAAGTAGTGGGGTCGATGGAAGGCATTCCGAGGCGAGCAGTGGAGATGGACATCGAGGCTTCGAGCGCACCGGTGGCGAAATCGAGCCGGTTGATCCTACCCAGTGAATCCGAGACGTAGAGCTTGTAGGGACTGACGGAAGAATCGATGCGCGCAGCAGAAGGAGAGCTCAGCGCGGTGGGCGCTGCCCACAGCGGAGCGACGGCGTAGCCACCATCTGCGCTCGCGCTGACTGCGTAGCGCTGAACTCCCGTCGGAGTGCTTGCGATGAACCCCTGGCCAGCCGGCACCAGGAATCCCGAGACGGCGCCACCCATGTCGTAGCTCCATCGTTGCGTCATGTTCTTGATGTCGAACCCATAGGCAATGCCAGCGTTGTTGACGACGTACATTTCACCGGCGCTGGTGTTTCGCACCACGGCGTTGTCGATGTCACCCAGGTTGTAGGTTGGCATCGGCGCTAGAGGGTCGATGGTGTCGACGATTCGGAGTGAAGGCTGGCTTCCACCCACGCCGGCACGGCTGGCAACCCAGAGCCGGTTGTTCTGGTAGTCCACTGCCATTCCTCCACTGATGATGTCGAGATTGCCGGGACTCAAGGACCACTTCTGCGAGCCGTCGACGCTAGAGAGTGCCCAGATTCGGTTGGTGGTCGTGCTCGCCACGCGGGTTCCGAAGAACACGAGATCCATATTGGGGTACCGGGCGCGGAACGCAGTCCCCGCATCTGTTGCTGGGTCTGCGTACTGATGCAGGTGCACCGCCGCTTGAGCTTGCACGCCGCCAATGCTCGCGCCGCCATTGCCATTCCAGACGGTGAGCCCAGTTCCGACGTCGACGGCGTACGTAAATCCGGATTGATCGCCGCCCAGAAGGTAGGTGCCGGTGCGGCCGAACAAAGGCGTCACGGTGGGCCGACTCTGAACGACACCCGTGGTCGCGGCGGGGCGCCAGCGTTCGGTGCCGTCGAGCGTGGGGTTGGTCGAGATGCTGTTGGCGGTATAGGCGCGTGCGTTGCTAGAGGTGTAGACACCCTTTCCGAAATCGGTGAAGGGCTGCTGAGTGGTTGGCAGCCCAACGCTGTAGCACCACGCTGGCGAGGTCGGAGCGCCCGGCGTCGGAATCGCAAACAAGCCCTGCGTGGTTGGAACGTCACCCGATGAATACAGGTGGTACGAGTCGTGGTTGTAGACCTTGTAGTAGTAGCGGGTGCCATTGCTGAGGCCGGTATCGGCGTAGGTCGATGCGTAGCTTTGAAGGTCCGAGTAGAGGACGACAGCGTTGCCGACCCCGCCATCAAGCTGCTTGGGAACATCGCCCACGTTGTAGCTGCGGCCGTTGATTGGCACCCCATTCGGAACGGCCACCGTCGAACGCAGCAGCAACGACCCATCGTGATCGACCGGGTTGTTCCATGCCAGACCGACCTTCGAGTTGGTCGCGATGGCGGTGAAGCTGCTCAACGCTGGCACGGTGCGGGGGACGAAGATCGCGATCGGGGTTTCAATGCGCACGGTGGTGCCATCGGCCTGCAGCAGCTCGAACCGATGGGTGAAGGTGGTGGTCGTCGTCACCGGGTTGATCGCGCTGAAGGTGAAGGTGAATTTCTTGGTGCTGGTTCCTGGCGCGGGCTGAAGGTTTGCGGCCAAGTTGGGTGAGGTAATTGGCGTTCTTCGCTGGTTGTTGATTCGGCTTCCTCCTGTCCATCCCGAGGTGTCGGCTGCCCATGGCGAGGACGAGGCAACGAAATGCGAATCAGGGTCAAGCAGGCTGACCTGGGTGATGTCCTGAGTGCCGCCGTTGAACATCGAGTATTCGACCGAGACCACCCCATTGTTCGAGAGGACGTTCGGGTTGGCGAAGACCGTATGGGTAGCGACAAGGCCCGTTCCTGAACCAACCGGATCGCTGGAAATGGGAAAGCCGTCTGAGGTCGCGGTACCTTGGCCGCTAAACTGAAAGGTGCTGCCAGCCACGCCGGTGATTGTATAGAAAAACACGAAGCTGGTGCCGCTGCCTGGGGGCAAAGAAGTCTGCGTCACTGGCGTCGGGCCACTGTTGAGCGTCGCTGTCACCGAACCGGTCAACGATGGAAGCGTGGGGGCCACGTTCAAGTATTGGCCGTTCGAGTTGTTGCGAACCGAAAGGGTGACCCGCACAGTTCCGCCAGAGACGATTCGGTCTGGATAAATGCTGACCGTGCCGGGAAACTGTCCGACGGCCAGATCAACCGTACTCACCGTTGGCGAGGTCAGACTGTTGGTGCTCGTGCGCGCCGAGTTTGAGAATCGAAACACGCCTTGGTTGTTGGTGCGGTAGGTCCACGCGAAGACTCCCGTGCCATCCTGCGTGAGCGCGAGCGAAGCGGGGTTCGGCGAGGTCAGCAGCGTCAACGCACCCGGCAGCGCCGGCATGTCGGTAAGGACATCGGTGATGGTTGGGTCTGCGAAGGGCAGCAGCGTCGCGCTGCCCGTGCTGCGGTTGGTCACCGTGAGGGTCACCGTCACGACCGAGGCGGCCGGCGAAGACCGGGGGCTAACGGCGATGCTCGCCCCAACGCCAATGCGTTTCCAGATTGGACTGGTTGACAAGGTGACCGAGGGAGACCCGGCTGCGCAGGCATAGCTGGCCGACGTCTTGTTCCCGTTTCCAGTAGTGATAAAGACCTCAGAGTTCTGATCCGCGTTCGCGGGCTTTCCAATCACTCTCAAAGTGAATATTGCGAAGCTGCCTGCTGGGATTCCCCGTGGACAGGTGGACCCCGAAGCAGAGAAGACGACTCGTCGATTGAGCTTGTCGATGGTGCTGACTTGCCAGCCCGCCGGAGCGAGGCCTCCATCAATGTCGTAATTACTTTGATTGAGCTGAAGATTGACCTGGGTCAGGGCCTCGGCCGCGGTGCTGGTGTTGTTAACTCGGAACGAGATGGAAGAGACTTCACCCATCACCGCCGCGCCGCTGGAATAGGTGCTGGTCCAACCCGCGGCTGCCAGCGCGACTGAGGGCGCAAGCATCAGCGCGGCAAGTAGGATCAGAGCTCTCAAGGTGGTGTTCCTCATGGGGTCAATTCGAAGGTTTGATCGCGCATCGACCGCCCGTCGATCATCAGTCGCGCAGTCCAGACACCGCTCATTCTTCCGGTGTCGATTGCGGTGGCGGCCACCGGCAAGACGAACTCGAGACGACGGGCCACGAACGCAGACCCTTCAATCGCCACTTCCTGGCGCTCGTACGGTTCTCCGGCCGGATTGACGAACTCGACCGAAGCGACATTGGGAAAGCCAGCACCGACGAGCTCAAAGGCGACGGTGACCTGCCGCACCGCGCTGATGCTGGTCACCTGGGGCGGGAAAATATTGAGCTGAGCCATCGCCGACAATGCAGGGGGCGTGGGCTGGGCAAGCGGTGGCCCTGAGTAGTCAATTCCTTCGGCTGCCTCTTGAGGCTGAAATTGGGGTGGCCCTGCGTAGTCGCTTCCTTCGCGCGGCGACGCGCGGTTGCTCAAGTCTTCTGGAGCGAGCATGTGGTTGGGCCCAGGCGCAAGAGGCCTTCCTGCGAGGTCCTGCTGAACACAGCCGACGCACAGCAATACCAGCACGATTGAGCTTCTCATCGCTGACCTCCCGTCGAACTCGAGCCGACGCCATCAAGCATCAGCAGTCTTTTTGAAACCAGTTGGGAGATGAAGTCGTCAACGTCTTGAAGCGCGCGCTCGGCACTGATGCGAAACTCCGCGGCAAGACAACCGGCAATCTGAGCAACTGAGCGCTGGCCATCAATCAATTCCCAAACCCTTGCGGCCGTCGGGTTGAGACCTCGAAGCACGCGCCCTTCTGCATCGAGAATTACGAATTCTGCTCCAAGCTTGGTGAAGTCGACTTGCGACGCCTTGAGCGGAATTTTCTCTGCATCGAAATGAACGTTTGTGAACATTGGTGTCGGAATTCTACAGGACCATCGAGTAATGCGCGACGTGAGGCCGGGTGAGTTCTAGAGGGTTCATCTACCCACCTCACTCGCTGCGAGTTCAGTGGGTCGTACGGCACCTGCTCGGCTTTCAGTTGAGGGTGAATGTCGTGACGGCATTGGCGGTTGCGGCCGAGTCAACCCAGACTTCGCTCGACCAGATGCCCGTCATGTTCAACTGCTGAATCTCGGTGCCGGCGATGGGCATCGAAACCACCACCCTCCAACCCGTTGAAGTCTTCACCGCCTGCTGTTCCCCTGCTGCCGCGGCGACGTCGGTGGCGAAGTTGACGTCGAGGCGCTGGTACATCATCGAGCCGGGAGCGAGCACGTAAACCGAGGCGAGGTGATGACCCGAGAGGGTTCCGGTGATCTCAGTCGAGAGGTACAGCGTATAGGTGCTGTAGATGGGGAAGCTCGTCTTCCACACCGGAGTGACTCC
>JANOHG010001144.1:0-6834 GCA_031406375.1 Archangiaceae bacterium
TCGACACGTCATTCTGGAAGGTCGATTTCTCGACGACGGCTCGATGCTCGGCTCGATGCTCGACGTGACGGAAGTGCGTCGGCTCGAAGACGATCTGTTTCAGGCCCAGAAACTCGAAGCGCTCGGTCGCCTCGCCGGTGGCATCGCGCACGACTTCAACAACATCCTCGCCGTGCTCAGACTGGGAATCGAGCCCCGTGGCAAATCCAGTGCGTCGTCGCTCAGCGATCTTTCGACGGCGATTGATCGTGGCGCCGCGCTCACCCGCCAGCTGCTCACGTTCAGTCGGAAGAACCTGCTCGAGCCCCGCCTGGTCGATGTCGGTGAGCTGCTGCTCCAATCGGTCGCGCTGGTTGATCGCCTGCTCGGTGACGCGGTGAGGCCGCGGGTGATGGTCGAAAGTGAGACGCTGACGGTGAACGCCGACCCAGTGCAATTGCAGCACACGCTGATCAACTTAATGGTCAACGCCCGCGACGCGATGCCCGCCGGGGGGACGATTTGGGTGGCGGCGCGGCCAAGGCAGTTCGAGGCCTCTCCCTTCGGCGTCAGCCCGGCGTTGGCCCCGGGCCCCTACGTCGAGATAGAAATCCGCGATGAAGGCACCGGCATCGACGCCGCCGTTCTGCCCCATATCTTCGAGCCTTTTTTTACCACCAAGCCCGTGGGGCAGGGCACGGGCTTGGGGTTGGCGAGCGTCTACGGCACGGTGAGCCAGTCGGGCGGAGGACTGGGTGTTCAATCTACCGCAGGCGCAGGCAGCACCTTTCAGATTTACCTGCCACGCAGCGAAACGCCGCCCGCTTTTGGGCCCGTCGCAGGTCAGCGAACTGTGCGGAAAGGAAAGGGCGAGCGGATCCTCGTCGTCGATGATCTGCCTGCGATTCGGCGCGTGCTCGCGACGATCCTCGAGAACGCAGGTTTCCAGCCGGTATGCGTCGAAGATTTGCGTGCGCTCGTCGCCGACGCAGAGCGCGTCGCCACTTCGTGTGAGGCGGTCGTGACGGATCTCGACATGCCAGGTTTCACCGGCCCCGACATCGCGCGCGCTCTGTGGGCGCACGCCCCGACCCTGCCGGTCCTCTTCATGAGTGGTCACCCGCTGCTCGAGCTGCCCGCCGGCGGCGCAGCAGCCACCGCATTTCTTAGCAAGCCGTTCTCGGCGCAGGACGCCTTAGAGAAGCTGAACGGTCTGCTCGGAAGGCGCGCAACCCTGCAGTGACGCTGCCCTACCCGCCACTGCCTGCGCGAAACGCCTTCAGCTTGTCGACCACCACCCGCGCATTGACGGGCCCCATTCGCAGCAGATGCTTTTGTGCCGGGCTCAGTGCCTCGAGCACGGGGTCGACACAGCGGTATCCAATGCCTTCCTCCTGAGGAGCAACCTCGACGGGTGCGTCGCTGATTGGTACCGAGACGAGCAGGTCGATTGCTCGTTGAAGGGTGTCGTCGAAAGTCTTTCCCGGGGCGCTGATCTCTCGGAACACCGACTCGGCGAAGGGTCGTACTTTTGCGTAAAGCGCGCCGGCTGCCGCTGCGTCGATTGTGCCAATGACCTGGGTGACGAAGTTGTAGCGGGCGGTGCTCTTGGGGCTGATGAAGCTCTTCTTTTTCTTCGTCTTCTTGTCTTTCGTTTGGACGACCGAGAACTCGCCCTTGACGACCATGAACCCCAACGTCTCGCGCGGGCTTTCTCCTTCACTGACCTGCACCATCGCGGCGACGAGGCGACGAACGATGTCGGGGTTCGAAAGCCAGCGGGCAAGCTCGACGTGGGCTGAGATGCCCCCCGCGCCGTCCTTCATCAGCGCGTCGCCGTCGGCGAGGTTCAGCGGCGCGGGGGTCGGCTCAGCGCCCGCATCGACGGCCTGCGGCTCGGCGACCACGACCGGGGCAGGAACCTGTCGCCCCGCGTACACGCTCCAGCCGATGAAGCCAGCGGCCGCGAGCAGCACAACAAGACCCAGCACGACGTAGGGAGCTCGACTGGTGAGGCGCGGTTCACTCATGGGGTGCCCTCGGTACATGAATCATGCCGCACCTTTGAGCGCTGCATGGCCACCGCGGTCTCTGAAGTTACATCGCGTCCATGCCAGGCATGTCTCCCACTGCGCGGATGAGGACGTCGCGGGGCTTGGCTCCATCGGCGGCTCCCACCATTCCGTCTCGCTCCATTCGTTCAATCATCCGCGCCGCCCTGTTGTACCCAATGCGCATCTTTCGCTGCAGCATCGAGATGCTGACCTGCCGCATCTCGCTGACGATCGCGACCGCCTGATCGTAGAGCTCGTCCGAAAGCTCATCCTCTTCGCCTCCGTCGGTCGCGCCTTCGTCGTCGCGGGCCTTGAGAATCGACTCGTCGTAGACAGGCTTGCCCTGGGCCTTGAGGTGATCGACGGCACGTTTGATCTCAACCTCGGACACGTAACAACCGTGGACGCGCTGCAGGTGTGCGCTCGTCGGAGGAAGAATCAACATGTCGCCCATGCCGAGCAATGCTTCGGCTCCGACTGTTCCAAGCACAGTCATCGAATCGGGCTTGCTGCGGAGCATGAAGGTGATGCGGGTGGGGAAGTTCGCCTTGATGACGCCGGTGACGACGTCCGTCGACGGACGCTGGGTCGCTACCATCAGGTGGATCCCCGCCGCGCGCGCCATCTGCGCGAGGCGCGCGACCGAGGTTTCGACTTCCTTCGAGGCGACCATCATCAGGTCGGCGAGCTCATCGATGATCACCACGATGTAGGGCAGCTTCTTCTTCGCCGTCTCGGCTTCGGCATTGCTGGTGGCTTCAGCGGCGGCAGCCAGCGCGGCAGCCTCGGCATCGGTCGGCTCGTCCACACGAATTTCGGCTTCCTTGACCGTCTCTTGCAACGCAGCGGCGACTTCAGGCGAAAGCCCTTCACGTGGATCTTCGAGAACTTCCCTAGGCGCCGCGACCCCCAGCTCGAGCGATGGCGCGGGGGCCACCGGTTCTGGCGCGGCCCCTTCGTCGTCCACAGTCGACTCATCCGCGACATCGACGATCAACAGCTTTCGGCGCTTGGCCTTCGCCGGCTCGGCGGCGGCGAGCTCTGTCAGCGCTGGAACCTCGACCTTCGCTTCCAGCGGCGAAACCACGTGCGGCTTGATCACAATCTTCCCTTCGATGACCGGGCCCACCGATGGGGCGACCGGCTTCTTGGTCGTCGCGTCGAGCATCGCGTTGTAGCCGGCGATGTTGCGCACCCCCGCCTCGGACAGCAGCTTGTACCGGCGGGTCATCTCATCCACCGCCCATTGCAGCGCGATGGCGGCCTTGCGCGGATCCGTCACGACCGGCAGCAACAGATGCGGAATCCCCTCGTATACCGACAGCTCGAGCATCTTCGGATCCACCATGATGAAGCGGACCTCTTCTGGCGTGCTCTTGAGCAGGATGCTCATGATCATCGCGTTCACCGCCACCGACTTGCCCGACCCGGTGGTGCCGGCGATCAGCAGGTGAGGCGCCTTTGCGAGATCGAAGACATAAGGCATTCCTTCGATGTCTTTGCCCAGACACATCGTCAGCCGCGATGTCGACTTTTGAAATGCATCTTGTTCGGCGATCTCTTTGAGGAAGACGGTCTCGCGATCCTTGTTTGGCACCTCGATGCCGACGACTCCTTTCCCCGGAATCGGAGCCACGATTCGAACCCGCATCGCCTCCATCGCCATCGCGAGGTCGTCGGACAACGACGCGATGCGAGAGATTTTGATCCCAGGCGCCGGCTTGAACTCGTACATCGTCACCACCGGGCCGGGGCGGATTTCCACCACGTCTCCGTCAATGCCGAAGTCGCGCAGCTTCGCCGACAGCTTCGCGGCAGTCGACAGGTACGCCTCTTTGTCGACCGCGACCCGCTGCGTCTGGTTCGCCTCGAGCACGTCCATCGGTGGAGCAACGAAACTCTTTCGGTCTCCCACGAACTCGAACTGTTCCTGAGACTTCTTGGTGGGCTTGGGCGGTGCCTTCGGCTCGACGATTATCGGCGTGCGTGCGAGCGCCACCGAAAGTGCGGACGCGGGGCCTGGCGCGGCGAACGCGGGCGTAGACTCGGTCACCGGAATCGAGCCGATGCTTTCCGAGGCGATCGGCGGCAACGAGTCGAACGCCTGTGGCGGAGCAGCCGGCGGCATCACGATTGCCGGAGCGGCGCGGCGCTGAGGCGGCGGGTTCGATGGCCCCGCGCTCTGAATCATCGAGTGTGTCACTGGCGTCGGCGGCTCGCTCATTCTCGGCCCCAACTGGCTTGCCCAGACGGGATCCTCACCCACGCTCTGCATTCGCGCGGCGAGGGTGGACGTCAGCTGCGCGATGGGCGCAGGCATCGGCCTAAGTTGTTGCTCTTTCTCCAGTCGCTGAAGTTCCTTCGCCGCTTCGCGGGCGGCGCGCAGACCTTCGCGCTCAGCCTTCAACGCATCGCGCTCGAGAACGCGGGCATCGCGCTCGACCAGCTTCTCATTGAGCACCAGCTCTTTCTCGGCGAGTCGGTGCATCCTGGCAGCGTCGGTTCCCATCAGCCGGGCCTTCTCGGCCTCGCGCTGCATCAGGGCGTTCTCTTCGGCGATCGCGTCGGCCTCTTCCGCCGACGCCTCGAGTTCGGCCAGCTCGGCGTCCTGTTCCTCGAGCTGCGCGAGGAACACCGCCTCTTCGTCGGCCGCCTTTGCTGCGGCGACCTTCCGTTCTTCGTGGCGACTCTTCTGCGCGGCGTGGAACGCGAAGCCCCAAAGCTTGAGCTTCTTCCCGATGACCTGCGCCGTCGACCAGACGAAGGCGCACAGCCGCAGGAACGCGAACTGGGTGCCGACGATCAGCGCGACCGACGCAAGAGCGCTCACCAGCACGATGGTTCCCACCGTCGAGAACAGCGCTGCCAGCGCGCCACCGACTTCGCGACCCAGCAGCCCGCCCGGAGCGTGTGCCCACCCACGCTCATCCTTGAAGATCAGCTGCGCCAGCACGGCGCCCGAGACCAACAACAACCCCAAGCACAACACCTGTGGCCACCGCCGCTGCTTCGGTTGGCGCGCGAACAGCAAGGCTGCGGTGTAGAGACCCGCCACCGGCAACACCCAGGCTCCTACGCCCAGGAACCCACGCAGCGCCTCGGCGATCGCGTGACCCACCGGGCCAATTGCATTCTGAAAGCCGGGGCCGACGCGGTCGTGGGCAGAGAACGTCGCGACCGACAACAGCGCCAGCACCGACACCGTCAGCATGCCTACACCCACAATCGCGCGGTGCCCCACCGGGCTCGCCTTCATCTTCTGCTGGGCAAGCGCCCTGCGCCTCGAAGCGATGTCTTGACGTGAAAGTACTGACTTCTCGCGAGCGCGACTGACCGCCATTTGCAACACCCCTGTCGTGATCTGATCAACTCAGAGCGTAGGAGCGCGCAACGACGGGTCAATTTCCTGACCGGCGATCGCCAAAGTGCCCTAAATACCATTGGCTCATGGATGTCAGCTGCCCGCAGTGCAAGACCGAGTACGAGTTCGAGGACGCTCGAATTCCCGACGATGGCCTCACCGTCAAGTGCACCCAGTGCGCGCACGTCTTCCGGATGAAGAAGGTGCAGGAGCTTCCGCAAGCGACCGAGGAAAGCCAGCCCGGCCGCGAGTGGCGGCTGCGACAAGCAACGGGAACCGTCTTCAGCTTTCGCCGGCTGACAACTTTGCAGAAGTGGATCGTCGAGCGAAAGGTTCAAAAGGACGACGAGATCAGCCTCACCGGCGACAGCTGGAAACGGCTGGGCGACATCGCCGAGCTTGCGAGCTTCTTTCATGTGGTTGACGAAGCGGTCCGCGCCGAGGCGCGTGCGAACGCCCCCCGTGCGCCGGATCCGATTCCCGCTGCTCCGCTTCCGCCCGCCGGCGTCAAGGTCGAGCCCCGGTTGTCTGAGCTGCCGATCAACCCGAAGCCCGCCGACTCTGTGGGGCCGGGGTTTTCGTCTCTGCCGCCTTTGCCCCCTTCGGCGTCGCAAGGCCCGTCGTTGATGTCGGGTGGTTCGGTTCCGAACAACGAGACGATTCGAGGAAGTGTCTTCTCGGTTCCGCCTCCTGCAAATCCGGCTGCCCCGCCGCTGCCCATCTCGCCCAGGCGCTCGATGAACGTTCGATCTGCAGAGCGTGATGACAGCGATTTGGAGCTGCGCAATCAGGGCGGCGCGATGAAGTGGATCGCAGTCGCGCTGATGCTCGCTGGGCTTGGCGGTGGTGGGGCGTACTACTTCGTCGTGTTTGTTCCCGAGCAAAAGATCCTCGCTGACGCGAAGGCAAGCGCCGCCCAGCTGGCTGCGGGCGGGCCAGGTGGCGGAACGACCGATGCGGGCGGCGGAACGGCGGTGGGTGCAACCCAAAGAGCCGCTGAAGTCGTTCGGGCGGTGGGCGCCAACACGGACACCGCGGCGAAACCAGGGCCGGTGGTCGATGCCAGCCCGGTCGACGCGGGGGTCGTCATCCCATCCATCGACGCGGGCATCGCGCCGGTCAAGCCAGCGCTTCCTCCCAGGCCGCGCGATTTCGATCAGCTGATGGCGGAAGGCGAAAGGCTGCGCGCGCGAGATCGTTCGGAGGCGGCGATCGCGCTGTTCGAGAAGGCAGCCGAGCTGAAGCCACAGCGGGTCGAGCCCCAGTCGAGCGGAGGCTTCGCTTTGCTCGACCTGGGAAAGGTCGCAGAAGCCGAAGCCGCGTTTCGCGCAGCGCTGCAGCTCAACCCACGCTACGGCCCGGCGTTGATTGGAATGGCCGAGGCGTCGAAAGGGCTTGGGAAGAAGGAACAAGCCATCGAGCACTACGAAAAGTACCTCG
>JANOHG010001150.1:0-2941 GCA_031406375.1 Archangiaceae bacterium
CGGTGCGGTTCGGCAACGTGCTCGGAAGCCGCGGCAGTGTCGTGCCCACGTTCCTCCGTCAGATCCAGGACGGCGGGCCCGTCACGGTGACACATCCCGACATGCGCCGCTACTTCATGACGATCCCCGAGGCGTCCCAGCTGGTGCTCCAGGCAGGCGCGATGGGGCGGGGCGGCGAGATCTTCGTCCTCGACATGGGCGAACCGGTGAAGATCGTCGACCTCGCGCGCGATCTGATTACCCTGTCTGGGCTCAAGCCGGGCGTGGACATCGAGATCCAGTTCACCGGCGTTCGTCCAGGCGAAAAGTTGTTCGAAGAGCTCAACGCCGCCGATGAGAATTCGGACAAGACGCTGCACCCGAAGATCTTCATCGGGCGCCTGGCGCCAAGACCTTACGACACGGTGACCCAGGAGCTCGCGCAACTGGCAGATCTCACCGACGGCGCGACCGCGACCCAGATCCTCGAGCGGATCAAAGTGCTGGTTCCCGAGCTGATTCGCGAGAAGCCGGTGAGCGTGCACGCCGACGTGATTCCCATTCGCCGCCCGGCATGACCGGGTAGGACAAGCTCAGAGCACTGCGAAGCAAGCAGGCGCTGCCTCGCGGCCTAGGCCGAGCAGCTCATCGAGGCAATGACCCGACTAAGGCCGACTTAGGAATTCCGCCAGGGTAGTACGCGCGGATCTGCTCGCGACGCGCGCGGTACTTGTGAACGGCGAGCGACGGCCACGACTTCGCGGGAACGAGCGCCAATCGAAACGCGCGCTCGAGCCAGACGTGAGGTGTTCCTGCAGTGCTCCACGTCGCGCGGTACAGCGCGGCCACCGCGAATCGTTGCGCAACAGAGGTTCCCAGCATTTCGAATGCGCGCTCGGGAATCGGCACCGAGAACAGCTCTCGGGCGTGGCGCCACGCGCATTCGACGGGAAGCGCGATGTTCCACGCTTTGGCGCGTCGCGCCGCCTCTGCCCAATCGACGCCCGCCCTGCCCAGGCCTTCGAGATCCACCAACCACGCCAACCGCGACAGCGCGTGGGTTGCGGCATGCATCGCGAGGTACGCGGCGTCGTCTTCGGGTGTCAGCGCCGGAATTCGTCCCTGCGGAGTATGATGGAAGATCCGCCGGCGTAAGAGCGTGGCGATGTCGACCGAGATTTCGTGGTTGCTGTTGAGTGCGTGGTGAAGCTCAATCGTCAACCCGTTCTTCTCAGTCGCCTTGAGCGACGCGTTGTGCACGTGAGTTCCCGCCATGAACTCAAACGATGCGATCTTCGCGTCGATGAGCGCCTTCGAGGCAGCTTTTAGATCCGCGGGCGCGACCAGCAGATCGAGGTCAGACTGCTGGCGGGCCAACGGCTCCTTCCACCGGGTTGCTGCCGCAACTCCCTTGAGCACGACGCAGGGGATTCCCGCAGCCTCGACCGCGTCGACCGCCCTTCGCGAGAACTTCAACGCGCGCAGCGCACGTGCCTGCAGTGCTCTGGCTGCGGTCGAATCGCCAAACACCAACCCCAAGACGCCATGACGTTCAGCCGCCGCCCGGAAGTCCTCGGGGTCAACCCTCGCGCCGATGAGCAAATCGGCCAGCGCCTGCTTGCCCGCAGCCTCGCGCAGCGCTGTCTCGGTGCCGAGCGCGGTAAGCACGGCAGCCCGGAAAGCAGATAAAGACACCGATGGTGAATAGCCCACTTGGCTTGTCGACGGCGACTGAACGGTACCCCAGGGGATTGCGGGCGGAAGCACAGCCTATGAGACAAACGACAAGGCGGTGCCTCGCCGAAACGAAGCCGTCAGCTCATTTGAGCAGCGCTTGAACGATGGGCCCCTGCACCTGAAGCTGAGAGCGCGACCGCGCCTTGAAGCTTTGCAGCAGCGTCGAATACAGCGAGCGCACTCCGACCATCACTCCGGTGCTGGACGGCAGCCCAGTGGCGAGGTCAATGGGCAGGGCCGAGAACGCGGGCACCTTGTAGGCGGCCGCAGTGAACCTTGGGCCAGCCGGCCGGGCGAACTCGCCGACGACCTTTCCGCCAGCGATTCCCGCGCCCGCCAGAAAGACGCCGGTCATCAAGTCCCAATGGCTCGTGCCGGCGCGCTGCGGTGCCTCGAAGTTGGGCATCAGCGTGGGGCTGCGCTCCATCTCAGTGTGCATCACCAGCGTGGTGTGATCGAGCATCGTGCTTCCGTCGGGCAGCACATTCTGCTTCAGGCGGCGCACCAACAACTGCATCGCGGTGATGTTGGCGAGGTTCACCATCGCGTCCGAGTCGTTCTGGGCGTGGAAGTCGGTGTAGAGGGCGTGGACGTCGACCACGGCCGCCAAATCGTTCGTGACGAGGAATTCGGCGAGCGCAACTCGCTGGGCCAGCTGGTTGATGTTGACCAAAGCCTGCGGGAACCACGAGCCGAATACGTGTGTGGTCGGCAGCGCGGCAAGCGCGTTGGTGTAGTGGCTGAGCGCGGAAGTGAAAGGGGCTCCCTTCGCGTAGCCTGAGGACATCAGGTCAATCGCCCCTCGGTGCGAGACTTGAAACGAGTCGTACTGGGCCCGGTTCGACGCTTCCTTCAGCCGGTGACTGCGGGCCAGGCGACTGAGCGCGTCGTCGAGCATCACCTGGCGCCGCGCGGGAAACTCTCGCGCGCTCGGCGCGGTGAGCGATTCCCAGGTGGCCAGATCCGGAATCAACACCGGATCTGCCAGCGACAGTGGCCCCATCTGGTTGCACAGCTCGCCGCGCGAATAGGCAAGCTGCGTGTAGTGCAACGGCCGCAGCCCGCGCTGCGCCGCCAGTTCGGCCGCGACGAGCGCGGGGAAGCTCGAGGTCTGATCTCCGGTCGCGCCCGTTTGCAGAATCCGGTTGCCGGTGTCGTGACCTCCTTCGGCGCGCACGCCTCTCCAGATGCAGAGGTGGGCGAGGTCGTCGTCGGTGAGATGTGC
>JANOHG010001154.1:0-3275 GCA_031406375.1 Archangiaceae bacterium
AACAAATTAAACCGAAAATCCCCTTCAACATCGCGAAGGACCTTTATCTCCAGGCGCTCGAGGTGCATAAGCTTCGGCATCCCCCTCTGCTGATCCAAAGTCGCCGCGCTTTCAAGCTGTAAGTGCATGTTTCAATTGGTCGCGATCACACCCAGTAGGCACCCGCGCGTTGACTTCGATGCGGCGGGCACGTAAATCCGGCTCGAACTCGGGAAGTGGCTCAGCCTGGTAGAGCACTTGGTTCGGGACCAAGGGGTCGCAGGTTCAAATCCTGTCTTCCCGACAGTTTGGAGGCCCCGGTTTCGTTGGAGAAATCCACGAAGCCGGGGCTTTCGTGGTTTCGAGCCGCCTCGCCAATTCTGACTGGGGTGACGAACGGGGTGACAGCCCGAACACGCTCAAAACCTAGTTCGCCCACCGATGGCCGTATGCGCGGCCGTGTCGATCGGTGCGTATTCCGATGCGACCCATCACACATTACCATTCCCAACCGATCACCTCCCGTGAAGTTGAAGTCGCCCAACTCCGCAGCAACGGTGTTCCTCCAGCAACCGGGTTGATGAGAACGTACGTGCGGTTGCGGTCACGTCGAGTACGCGAGAAGCGGCGACGCGGAAGTGATCGACCCGCTCCGAATCGGTGATCGGACCAGAATCAGTGATCGGCTGGCCCCGGAATACCCACCGCGAAGCACGGGCTTGTCGGACTGGCGCCGCAACCGCTCGCAGATGACTGACCGCCCCGGTCGTGCTTGCCGCGGGCAACGCGATCGAACTCACTGAGGAGAAGCAACACCATCTCGGAACGCCGACTTACGACCACTGACCACGGCTAGACTCTTTGGCCATCGGGACGATTAGGTCCCCATGAGGAGCCGCGCGTAGGCACCCTTTGTCTGCGCCAATTCCTCATGCGTGCCCCTCTCTACGATGGCACCGTCATCGAAGACGAGAATGGTGTCAGCCCGCTGCACGGTGGACAGGCGGTGGGCGATGATGATGCGGGTGCAGCCGAGATTCTCCAGATTGGCCTGAACCGCGCGCTCGGCTACGGCGTCGAGCGCGCTGGTGCCCTCGTCGAGCACTAGGATCTTTGGCTTTCGGGCGAGTGCCCGGGCGAGAGCAATCCGCTGGCGCTGCCCACCCGATAGCGACGAACCACCTTCACTGAGCTCGGTGTCATACCCCTGCGGCAAGGCAAGGATTTCCTCGTGAATGCAAGCCAACTTGGCGGCCTCGATGACAGTATTCATGTCCATTGTCCCATCACCCGCCGCGATATTGTGGCGCACCGTCTGATTGAAGAGGAATGGGCGCTGGGGAACCACGCCGACCTGCCTGCGCAACGCGGTGAGGTCGAGCTCCTGCAATTCGACCCCATCAAATGCGATCCGCCCTCTCTCCGGCGAAGCCAGCCCGAGCAGAAGACCGGCAAGTGTCGACTTGCCGCTGCCCGAAGGCCCCACCAGCGCCACGAACTGGCCGGGCTCGACTTTGAGCGAGACCCCCTTCAGAACCCGGGGCGAGAGCGGTCCGTAGCGGAACCACGCGTCGTCAACCTCGAGGCGCCCACGCACTTTTGGAATCGCGCGCAAGGGCGATAGCGGCTGCTCTGGGCTGGCGCAAAGCACGTCGTTTATTCGGAGGATGTGGCTCTCGATGTTGGAGATGGACAGCACAGTTGAGAGCAGAGAGGACAACGGCCCCAAGAAGCCACCAGCGAGAGCCGCCGCCGACAGCATGGTACCCAGGCCCAATGAACCGCTCACCACCAGGGATGCTCCGACCCCCAGCACCGTAACTGGTGCGGCGAAGCGCAAAGCACCAAGCAGCGCCTCCTGGTGCACCGAAATGCGCGCCCCTTCGAGCTCGAACTTGAGGCTCTCTACAAGGCGGTTGGTCCACCCCCGCACCGCCCGCTGCTCGGCGCCGAGCAGCTTGAGTGTTTCCGTGGCTTGCAGGATCTCTGACGCCGCACTCAAAGTGCGCCCCGCCGAGATGAGCCCTTGGTTCGCGAGTTCGCGCTGGGCTCGGAAGGGGACCGCGACCACCAATACCTCGACGGCGGCGAAGGCCAGCACGGTCAATCCCATCGCTGGCTGCAGGATCATCAGCATCAGCAAAAACAACATCACCATGGTTCCATCGATGAGCACGGTCATCGTGCCCGAGGTGAGCGCGTTCTGGATCGAAGAGTTGCTCCCATATCGGGCAAGAAGGTCTCCCGAGGTACGCTCCTGGAGGAAGCGAAACGGCAGCGAAACCAGGTGGTCCATGAAGCCGACGTGCAACTGCACTCCGAGATGGCGCCTCACGGAGAGCATCAGGTGCCCGCGCACCAAGAGCGCGAGGTAGTGAAACAACCCCACCATCGAAAGCCCAGCCGCCGCCACCAGCAGAAGGTCGCGGTCGCCGAGAGGCACAATCCGATCGACCACCACAGCGGTGAGGCTGGGGACGGCCAGGCCGAACAGCTGCAGCAGCACCGAACTGACTACGATCCGCGGCCACATCGGCAGCTTGAGCAAACTGACGAGGTGACCCCAGACCTTCCTGGGAGCGCGTGCGCGGTGCTCCAGCGTCTCTGTGGGTACGAAAAGCAGAGCCACGCCCGTAAAGGCTTTGCGAAGCTCGGCTGCAGGTACTCTCCGACGACCGAAGGCCGGGTCTACGACCATGACTGCCCGCGGCTCGAAGCTTTCGAAGACGACGAAGTGATTGAAGTCCCAGTGAAGAATGGCTCCGGGCTCCAGTTGTTCCAGATCCTCGATGTCGATGGAAACGCCTCTACCCCGCAGCCCGAGCATCCGGCCGACGTCCAGCAACGTCATGGCATCGACCCCAGCACCCGGTTGTACGGTCACGAGCTTTCGTAGCTCGTCGATTGAGGTTGCCCGACCGTAGAGCCCGAGCACCATCGCCAGTGACGCCAGGCCGCATTCCGAGGAAGTCAGCTGTGGCACAAAGGGTATGCGGGTGCGCGGTGTCCACAAACCCTTCAAAACCGGGTAGCGGTCAAAAATCGTCCGCAGCGACCGGTACCCTTCGTCGCTCAAAAGAGCACCTTCAGCCAAGGAATGAGGGCGACGATGATGCGGGTGCGCCGCACCGGGACTTCGGCGGTACCTTGCATTCCGTCGTGGAAAGCTAAGGTGCGGGATTCGTCGCGGAAGGCGGTGGCTTCAAGTCGCGCGTGAACCAGCACCAACGACCCGCCCAAAGGCACGGTGTCTGAGAATTCTGGGCCGAGGAACCGACGGATCTCGGCCGCGCCGA
>JANOHG010001187.1:0-4721 GCA_031406375.1 Archangiaceae bacterium
GAACTCCATCGCGATGAAGTACTCGCCCTGGTGCTCTCCGAAATCCAGGACCTGTGCGATGTTCATGTGCTGCAAGACGGCCGAGAGCTTCGCCTCGTCCATGAACATCTTCACCGCCGACTGCTGCTTCAGCACGCTTGGAAGCACCCGCTTGACGACAACGGTCTTAGCAAAGCCACCCGCGCCAAACACCTTCGCGCGGTAGATGTCGGCCATGCCGCCACGACCCAGGTGGCTGAGCAGGACGTACCGACCGAAGCGAGAGGGAAGGTCTGAAGGTGGTTGGGCCGGCTCGTCTTGGCTCATTTCCTTGAGTCCTGGGTCTCGTCATAAAGCATCTCGCTCAGCATGTCGTCGTCGACCACGAGGGTGCCCGGGCGAACTGGGGGTTTGGCCGTCGCCTCGCTTTGAGGAGCCGGCACCAACGCCTTGCGTCCGGGTGGTGGCGCGCTGGGCGCCACGGCCGCCGGGGCTGCCTCTTGGGCAATCAAATCTTCGACAACGTCGATGGAGATGGCGAGGGTGTTGGGGTTTGAAGCGAGTGATGAGAAGCCGCTTGGTGGTGGCGGGGGGCGGTGAGAAATTGGGCTCACCGCGGGCGCAACAGGCCCTTGAGTTTGCGTGGGCTGTGGCGGCGAGGCCGCTGGCAACGACGGGCTGTTCGAATCGCTCAAGAGCTGATCAATCATTCCACGGCCCACTTCCAGCGTCCCACTGCCGAACATCATCACGGCTGCCTCTTTGGGCTTTCCAGAGATGGAAACGATCTTGGCTCCGGGCTTTCCCTCGAGTGCGGTGTCTTGGGCTCCCGCCGGGGAGGCGTTGCCTGACATCAGCGAAAGTACCTTTCGTAGTTCCTGGATAATCTGTGCCTTCGAAGCGATGTCTTTCTTTGAAGCCTCCAACGCTTTCGAGAGCACTTCTTGCTTCGCCTTTAAAATCGGCAGGTCTTGGGCTTCTTGCCGGAGGGCGGCAAACTCTCTAATCGTTTCCTCATGGTCGTGCTCCACGCCCTCGAGATGGCGAAGCTTTTCGCGAAGCGAGGTGAGCTCGCGCGCCCATAGCAGCCTTTCTTCGCGACCGAGAGACTCGAGGTCACGGACCGCCGACGCGTCGCGCTCTTGTTGAGACTGCACCTGTTTGTCCAACTGGGACACCAGAGTTCCCATTTCATTGAGTTCGCGCGTTGATCGACTCAGTCGCTTCGTGTGGCGGGCGTGCTCTTCAATGCGTGCCAACAACTGAGGCAGAACGACCTTGACGACTTCGGGTTCCTTGGACTTCTTGAGCCCCTCGCGCTGCGTTTCGAGACGTGTCGACTCGGTGGCGGCTTGCTTCAGCATTGGGCCGAGTTCGTCGAGAACTTCTTCGCAGCGTTTCTTTAAATCCATGAAGAGTACTTTGGGGTTCGCTGTTGCCGCAGCACGGCTGGTAACACCTGATTCGTCAGCGGTGGGTTCTACTGTTTGCTTTGGCTTGGCCATGGGCACTCCCACTCAGGGCTTCACTTCAATACCAACCATCTACCGCGCAACGAGGTCATCCAGAGCGTCCTTGGCCGTTCCTCGGACCTCGCGCGAAACGTCACCTGCAATGCAAGCCTTCAACTCGGGCACAGCCTTCTGGCGTTTGTCTTCGGCGGCGTAAATCATACCGAGTTGGCAGCGAGCCCGGACGTCTTTAGGGGGCAGCGCACCCGCGGCTTTCGAAAAATAGTGAAGGGCCTGAACGTCGTCGCCCAGAGAAAGGGCAACCTCGGCTGCGCGGTAAAGGACCTCGCCTCGCTTGTGTCTGTCTTTTTCTTCCACCGCTTTCTCCAAAAGCATGAGGGCTTCCTGCTTCTGGCCGAGCTCCACCAGGTTAGCAGCCGTCTCGAGCTTCAAATCCGTGCTGTCGGGCTGTAGCTTAAGGAGGGCCTCTTGTTGCTCGAGGACCTGCTGCATGCGCCTTTGTGTGGTGTAGTAGTCGATGAGTGCACGCCGGGGTTCGACGTATTGCGGGTCCAACCGAATAGCCTCAACAATGGCATCAATTCCATCCTTCACGAGGTAGGACTCGTTGGTACGCAAGTACACCTGGCCAAGGAGGAGTTGGTGTTTGGCAACTTTGGCTGCAAGCTTGACGGCATGTTCAGCGACCATCTTGGCGCGGTAATTGTCGCCGGTGTGAAAGAGGGCTAGCCCAAGGTCGTACGTTGCCTCGACGTCGTTTCGGTTGATGGCCACCACTTTGCCCATCATCTCGATGACCTGAGGCCACCTTTCCAGCTTGCGGTAACAACGCCCGGCGCCAACAAGGGCCGCGACACTCGTTGGGTCCGCTTTGGCCACTTCGGCAAACATCCCGGCGGCCTCAGAAAACTCTCCGCGCGCCTCGCGGATTCTAGCCTCAGTTAGGGCGAGCCCATCGAGGTTGTCACCGCCACGCTTTCGGGCTTCCTGACATGACTTGAGTGCGCGGTCGAGGTCGTTGCGCTCGAGTTGCACCGCCGCCAGGGCAACGAAATCCTGGGCTCTGCCCGCCGTTTCGACCGCTTGAAGCAGCGCCTTTTCGGCCGTTCCAATTTCCTTGCTGCGAAGAGCAAGTTCGGCTGACAGGCTCAAGACTTCGGCGCTTTTCCCCACCCGCCGTTCCAGTTCAGCAAGGTGAAATTGGGCAGCCTTCGCGTCGCCCTTGGTGTTGAGGCGCTGGACGAGAAACTGCCGAGCTTCGTTCAGGCCTGGGGAAGCGCGAACTGCCCTCTCGAGCTCCGAAATGGTCTTGTCAAGCTCAGTGGCCGGCAATCCCTGCGCCGAGCGAAATACCAGCCGCCCGTCGGGGCTTTCAAGGCTTGATGCTTGAGCAAGAATGACCTTCGCGTCTTCTTGTCGGCCCGCTTCCATGAGCCAGGCGATGCGCGCGATGGCCAACGCTCCGCAGCGTGGCACGCGCTTCGCGAAAACCTCCAAGAGTCGAATGCCCTCGTCCTTAAAGCCAGATTGCCGGTGTGCCTCGGCCAAGGCAATAAGCGCATGGCAGTCATAGGGAGCGATGCTAATTGTGCGCTGGGCATCCTCCAACAACACAGCCGCATCGCCGCTGCTTCCCGCAAGAGCAAAGGAACGCAAAGAACTTGCCAATGCGAGTTCATCTATCGTTGCACTGTGATTTGCAAACGGCGGTACGAGGGCAGTGCCAGCCGCGCCCACGCGGGGCCCCCCAAAGGGGAAGGTCAATTTCAGCGCTGTCACGGGCTCTGCGCGCCACAGCGCCGCTCGAGTCGCGAGAAGAAACGTTGCCCTCATCACACCGGGCTCATCAGAAACTGCGACGTGTCTTGGCGCTGGCCCTTCGCTTCGGCCGTCAGCTGCGACAACGAGCGCCGTTGCCGCAACGCGAAGACTTTCCCACTTCACGAAGGGCGCTGCGCGAGCCAGGTGCTCTTCAGCCCGTGCGACCTCGCCAGCCTGAAGGTAGGCGGCAAGCAGCTCGGCCGCCAGCCACGGCTCGTCTGGGTGACGGCGCGCAGCGGTCTCTAAAACCTTGACCAACTCTCCTGGGAGGTCTTGTTGGCGGGCGATGGCCACGCGGCCATGGGCAACCGCCGTTGAGCTGGGTGTCGCCCCGGCGAGAGCTTCAAGGTCCGCAAGATGCTTGGTTGCGCTCTTAACGTCGCCCTTGCGCAGTGCGCTTCGAAGCAGAACGGCGTGAGCATCGGCGCTCGTGTCGCCGTACCAAATGGCCCACCCCGCTTGTTCCTCGGCCTGGCCAAGACTGCCCTTCATTTCTTCGGCAGATGCCAGCAGGCCGTGGGCCTTCGACACAACGTCGCTGGTGTAGGCGCGAGCCGCCTCACCAACAAACTGACTCAAAGACTCAATAATACAATCGGGCCCTGCTTGGAGATAGAGGCACAGTTCGGCTCTGCGAAATCCAAGTTCGGGACTCGAGGCAGGTAGGGCGATGAGGTGGCCGTAGTCATTGATGGCGAGATCCGCTCGGCCCTGAGCGAGGTCCACTTGAGCCAGAAGCATCCAGATGTCTCGTCGTTCGGGTGCGCGGTCAGCAGCCTTTGCAAGCCATTGCCTTGCCCGTGAAGCTGAAGGCTCGTGGCGAACCAGTTCCAGCAATGCGAGCGTCAGCGCGGTGGATTCGGATTTACCGGTTTGGGCCAGTACGGTTGCCGCATGAATCGCCAGGCCCTCGTTGCCCTCAGACAGTGCCCAGGTAAGGGCCTGACCGCGTAAGGCCAACTCAGGCTCCGATTCAGCGAACGTTTCTTCAAACCACCAAGCAAGCCTCGAGGGGTCGCGGGGGCCGGACAATTTCGCTGTCTTGTCTTCGTTCTGACTCGCAAGGCGCCGAACCAGGAGTACCTCGAGTTCGTCCACCGTCGCAATGGCAGTTGAAACGGATGCCCGCGACTGCAGCGCGCCGTCAGACTTCGGTGAGGTGAAGGCCTTCTGGCACTGGTCGTCGAAGTAATAAGCAGCCAACGGGTTTTTCACCGTCGAATGCGTTGTCGCTTCGGTTGTGCCCTCTGCGAGCGCCTCAACGTCATCACCCCGGGCGCCTTCGCGAAGAAGAGCTTCCTCGCCAACAGCGGCGCCGAGGCGGTCGAGAACGCCGTCAAGATCGCGCGCGCCTTCACCGGCCGGCAGGCCGTCGTGTGCTTCGATCACGCGTTCCACGGGCGCACCCAGCTCGCCCTCACGCTCACCGCGAAGCTCGCTTACCGCAGC
>JANOHG010001265.1:0-4850 GCA_031406375.1 Archangiaceae bacterium
GGTGACTGGAGGTCTCTTTCTCGTCTCGCTCGTGGCCCGGACAAGTCGCCTGCAGAGAATGCCGCCCCTCGACTTCGCCTCCGGCTACGCTCGGGGTGAACGGGTGCGGACCAACCGGTCATCTTCACTGTGCAGAGCCACTAGCGCTTCGTGCTCAGGGGTCGCAGCGCGAAGAGCAACGCGAACAACGCAAGCAGCGCTTCAGCGGGAATCGATTCACAACTGCCGGTCTGGGTATTCGACGACGCAAACGCTGACCAAGACGCGATCCCCAAGACCGCCGCGAAGAAGTGGTGCATCCGATGTCCACTTCGAGAGTTGCGCATTGCCGTCGACTGGGTGAGCAGGACGTATGCCAGCGAGCAGGGCAAGCAATCGCCAGTATTTAGCTTAGGCATGGGGGCCAGAATTCTGACGGCGACGTCACTCTTCTTGGTGGTCGCGTCCTGGTCCACCCCAGGTTCCGACCCATGCTTCGTTCGCGGGTGTAAGACCGGGCACGGTGAGGGTGTGAAAAGCAGCGCTCTTGTCGGCGTAGGCGGGTTCGCATGTGCCACACCCCGTCGCTCCGTCCATGACAGACAGCGAACCTTCGGCGACTTCGAACAACTGAGGTGGAGTGCGGCTGACCTGGGTCACTTCGCAAGTGAAGGCTTCACTGCCATCGCGTGCGAGAATTCCGTGCAGCTGGGTCTTTCCGTTTTCCTGGGTGAAGGTGAGCGCGACGGTCTGCGCACCGCGCCGGGTGCTCCACGAAGCCAGGCGGATCTGATCGCTGGCGAAGGTCTGCCCGGCGGGCAGAGAGTGGGTCCATCGAGACGTGCCGGTTCCCGACTCGAATCCGTTGAGGTGGTTTGCGCCAACCAGGGGCGCAAGCACGAGGCGATTTCGGGTGACAGTCGCTCGGCCAAACTTCTCTGCGAGCGTGAAGGCCGGCTGTCCGGTCGAGGTGAGAACTGCGGTGCTGCTGTTCTCGGAATACAAGAGGCCTCGCGCGAGCGCGATTTCTCCGCCTTTGAGGCCAACATCGCTGTACTTCCAGCGAAAGACGCCATCGCGGCTGTAGCTCATCACCAGGGTGGGGCTGCCCGAGATAAGCGGTGGGTTCTTCACCGTCGGAGCGAACGCGACAAAGAGCTGTCCTGCAGAGTCGGCCCCGAAGCCATACGCATGCGGATGGTTGCAAACACTGAACGAGGGATCGCTGAGTTCGGTCGCCAAGACGAGCCCACCTGCCGCGTCCAGGATCGCCAGGTAGTAGATTCGGCAGTTCGGCGCATCGGGATACGCCTCCCAAAGGGTGGCCAGGCGATCGCTGCTCTGCACTGCCATTCGGGCGACGAAGAGGTTGTTCACTTTGATGCTTGGCCGCGCAGTGCGCAGGTTGAAGGACCAGAGCGTGCCGCCCATTGAAAGATCGACGGCGTTCAACGAATCGTTGGGCTTCGAGCAGATCATCTTTCCATTCCACAACAGGCAGCGACCCGCGACGCCCATTGCTGGCTCAACGGCCTTCGAGGTGTTTCGTCGCAGCTGTGGAATCGAGGCGAAGGCGCCGTTGAGGGTCACCGCTCCGTTGGGTTCAACCAACAGGTCATGCACCAGCGGCGGCTTCTTCCCGATTCCGGCGTCGGCAGTCACTGCGTCGTAGGTCCAACTGGGCACGAGGGGAGTCGCGGGGCCGCGCGCGCATAGGTTCTCTACGCACCTGCCTTCGCTCTGACATGGAGAGGCCTCCGCGCAGACATACCCATCAGGGGGATCGCGAACGACGCAACTGCCAGCAATGCACACCTCGGCAGCGCTGCACGTCTGAAGTGGCCCGCAGACGGTTCCGTCGTCGGCGCGCTCGAAACCGCAGCCTGTCGCCTTGTCGCAGACGCCCACCTGGCACTTGCCATCACCCGGGCATGGGGGCGCCGGAAGGTGCTCGCACCCGGTGACAGAGTTACAGGTGTCGATGGTGCATGCGTTGTCGTCGCCGCAGTTTTTCGGTGCGCCGACACAACGCGCTGCGACGCAGGTGGCAGCAATGAGGCAAAGGTTGGATCCTCCGCATGAGACGCCATCGGCGCGCGCTCTTTCGACGCACTTGTTCGTTTCGAGATCAAACGAGACATCATTGCAGTCGCTGGGGTTGGGGCACATCGGAACGCCGCGCGCTTCGCCGACCAGAGATGTGGATGAATTTCCAGCGCCATCGGCGCGCACATTCAGGGTCTCCTTGAACGTGCCCACCATCGTTGGCGCAAACTGAACGGTGAACTCGACTTCCCCTGTGGGCGCTTCGGTTGGCAGATCTTCTGTCAGTACAAACGCCGTTGTGGGGCGCGCCCATTCGATTTGCGCAAGCGGCCCGTCGTTGCGCAGCTGGACTTTCAACCACCGTGATTGACCCGGGTGTAGCACGCCAAAATCGACAATCGCCGGTGACAGATGGAGGCTTCCCTTCGCATCTTGAATCGCGGGCTGGCGACAGCCGATGACGATGAGCAAACCCAACGCAATGAGCCCGCGCATTGCGCCATTGGACACCGACACCCCCCCATTTACCTATCGGATCCGATGGTCGTCTTGTCGCACCACTGCAGCTGTTGTGTGAGGCTTCAGGCTAACGGCAGGCGAGCTCGATGGTGCCCGACTTTCCATTGCTCGTGGTCCAGGTCGCAATCTGCGAGCCATCGAGACTCACCGTCATCACCTTACCCAGCACGCCAGTGTGTTTGATGACGCCACCCGCTGCAGGGCACGACCCGGCGCACTTCGCCATGCCGGTGACTTCCGTCGAACTGGTCGCCGCCCCGCTGTTCCAGGTGGTGGACCACTTGCCCTCGAGCGTCACGCAGGCGGCAGCACGGTCGCGGGTCACCACATATTCCCCGATGCGAACGCCCGTGTTTCCCTTCGGGCCGGTGCCCTTTCCCTTCGTCTTGACAACCGCTGTCTCGAGCCCGGCGGCGTTCTTCGAGTAAATCGCGACCGCGGACAGATCGAGGGTGCCTTGATTGACCTTCAGCCCGGTTCCTTGCGCGTCGGCCTTGATGCTGCCGTCGGACTGTCGCGTGTATGTCACCACCATCGTGCCAGTGACCTTCGCCAGACCATAGGGGCCCGTGCAGTCGACCATCACGTAGGTGACGACGTTGAGGTTACGAGTCGCAGTGACACAGCCGTTCTTGAAGCGGCTCTTCAGCTTGACGATGGCGCCGGCGGCCAGCTGTTCGTCGGTGGCATTGTTGTCCATCGCGGTCGAATCCTCACCTACTGAAGAGAGCAGTGCCGACTCGGTCGAGGTGGAATCGGTCGTTTCGATCGCGTCGTCGGCATCTTCCGATTCCGAGGCCCCGCGACCACATCCTGCGACTGCGAGGGTGAGTGCCGCACACATCAAAGCATTTCGAAACATCATGGGGTTCTCCGGTGGGTTTGGGTGACTGCAGTGATGAACCCGCGCGCCGGCCAAAGGTTTCAAGAGCGGCGCAACAACGAACAGGTGAAACCTTTTCCCGCCTGGGGTGTTTCCCCCGCGTGCGTCCATTCAAACCTGAGCCATTGCTCGCGCTGATTGCAGGTGCGTGGATGTCGGCGGTGGTGGCCTGTGGGCCCCCCTCGATGGTGGTGCCCGCAGGAATGAACGAGCCGGTGGTGGCGACCATCGAAGGCGCGCTTGAAGAAGGCGACGACATCGCGGCGACTCCGGTGGCCATGTCGTCGACGCCGGTGATGCTCTCATTCGCAGCGGGCGAACTCTCGATCGCAACGACCACCAGCGTGCTTCAGCGCTCGGCGACGTCCGGCACATGGGCGGCAATACCCGTGGGCGCCCCTGGAGAAGAGATGTCGACCGGCCCGGTGCGCTTCGTCTGGCGGCGCGGCACCAGCAGCCTCTGGGTCATCGCGGAAAGCGGTTTGTTTCATCTGCGTGAAGGTCGGCTGCTCAAGTCTGGGTTGTCGAAGGACCTCAGCAACATCCGGGTGCAGTCGATCGACAGTTACGGTGAGGGCGCTGAAGAAGAGCTGTGGTTGACGACCGCCGAAGGCGTTCGCCATGTGAAGGCGTCACTGATGCGCTCGGTCGAGATAGAATTTCCGAAGCTGGGTGCGCTGGGGATTCCCTCGCTCGCGATTGGAGCAGGTCCAGGTCAGGCGGTGCTGGTCGCCAAAGAGCAGGTCTTCTTCGTCGACCTCGCCGCCAACAAGGTCAGCTGGATTGCGAAAGACATTGGCGCGCTGAAAGCATGGACGCGCACGGACGATGGCGCGGTGATGCTCGCCACCACGACCGGGCTCTACCACCGTGCAAGGTCCAACGAAGTGACGCGCCGCACGCTCGCACCCGCACGCGGCGCTGACCTGGTCATCGATGACGTGGTGAGCGCGCTTGGAACGGTGCTCATCTCTGCGGGCGGAAAGGTGGCGCGTCTCGAAGGGTCTTCGTTCAAAGCGTTTGGTGCCATCGCGTCGCCGAGTGCGCGTGGGCTGCAGGTTGACGCCGCCGGAGACACCTTCGCGCTGGACGGCACAGCGTTGGTGAAGTTCGCGACCGGACGACCGTTCTCGTTTGCCACAGACGTGAAGCCGTTTCTGACCGCGCATTGCAACACGTGCCACGTCGGTGGAACACAAGGGGCTCCGGTGATCGACTTTGGCGCATACGCGGTGACAAAGAGCCTCGCCGCAACCATCACCAAACGCCTTAAAGCGGAAGGCATCGCGCCGATGCCACCCGCCAATACCGAAGTCCTCTCAGCCGCCGATTACGCGGTGGTTCTCAAGTGGGTCGCCGGAGGAATGCAGCCATGATGACAAAGACGTGCGTGTTGCTGCTGACGTTGGTCGCCAGCAGGGCA
>JANOHG010001288.1:0-3000 GCA_031406375.1 Archangiaceae bacterium
TCATGGTCAAAGGCGGTGGCTGCTCAGGCCTGTCGTACCAGATGGAATGGGCCGAGGCGCCGCGAGAGCGTGACAAGATTTTCGAGCGCGACGGCGTTCGGGTGTTCGTCGATCCGAAGAGCTACTTGTACCTCATGGGCACCGAGCTCATCTTCGAAGAGACGTTGATGACCTCGGGCTTCAAGCTGCAGAACCCGAATGTCAAAGCTGCCTGCGGCTGTGGTGACAGCTTCGCGGTGTGACGTGACGTACTTCGAACTTTTCGCACTCACCCCTTCGGTAGACGTTGATGTCGCCGCGCTCGAGGCAAGGTACAGGGCGTTGAGCCTCGAGCAGCATCCCGATCGCCAGTCGGATCCAAAGGCACGCCGCCAGGCGGTAGACAAGACTGCGAGCCTCAACGAGGCGCTGAAGGTGCTTCGTGACCCCATCAAGCGCGCCTTCTATTTGCTCAAGCTCAAGGGCGTGGATCTCGAACGGGACGAAGCCTTCGAGCAACGGCAGATGCCGATCGCGTTCCTTGAAGAAGTGATGGAACGCCGTGAGGCGCTCGAGGAAGTTCGCGCAGCGAAGGACGTCGCGAAGGCGCAGAAGATGGCGCTCGAGGTCACCTTGTTGAAGGAACAGGCGCTCGAATCGGCGCAGAAAGCTTTGACGGCCGACGCAGTAAAGGAAGCGACCCACCAGCTGGGCCGGATCAGGTATTTCACCCGCTTCCTCGAAGAGGTCGAAGCGATTGAAGAGGAGGCGTTGGCCTAAGTGAAAGGTCTTCTACAGATTCACGATCCGCTCAAGCCGAAGGGTCACGCGGTTGGCATTGATCTGGGCACCACGAATTCGTTGGTGGCGTCGGTGATCAACGGGAAGCCGCGCTGCCTGGCTGCGGATGAAGACGGAGCGCTGCTGCTGCCCTCGGTCGTCCACTATGCGCAGGATGGGGGCGTCGTGGTCGGCGCTCGCGCGCTACAGTTGCTGCCGCAGTTTCCGACCGATACGCTTCGATCGGTCAAGCGCTTGATGGGCAAGTCGATGTCCGATGCCGAGACGTCGAAGCTCGGCAGCTACAAGTTCACCGACAGCCCGGGCGTGGTGCGGTTCGACGTCGCAGGTGGAAACCCGGTGACGGCCATCGAAGCCTCTGGCGAGATTCTGCGGGCGCTCAAGCGGCGGGCCGAGACGCACTTTGCAGGCAAGGTCGAACAGGCGGTGATCACCGTGCCCGCCTACTTTGATGATGCGCAGCGGCAGGCCACCCGCGATGCGGGCAGGCTCGCGGGGCTCGAGGTGCTGCGGTTGCTCAATGAGCCGACGGCTGCGGCGTTGGCGTATGGGCTCGACAAAGGCAGTCAGGGGCTGTTCGCCGTCTATGACCTTGGGGGCGGCACGTTCGACATTTCGCTGCTCAAGCTCACCGACGGGATCTTCGAAGTCAAAGCGACCGGCGGCGACTCGGCGCTTGGCGGCGACGACTTCGATCGCGCGATCGCGCAGGAAATCCTCACCGAGCGCGGCCTGACCTCGCCGAGCCCCGCGCAGATCGGCACGCTGCTGCTGCTCGCGCGGCAGGCAAAGGAAGCGCTCACCGACGTCGAGCGCGTCGATCTTGCGTTTGAAGGGCGACCGACGACGGTGACCCGGGCGCAGCTCGACGGGTGGATAGCTCCTCTGCTCGCGCGAACCGCAGTCGCCTGTCGCCGCGCACTCAAGGACGCGAGCCTGAAGGTGACCGACCTCGACGGAGTGGTACTTGTCGGAGGCTCGACCCGGGTTCCCGCCGTTCGCTCGTTCGTTGCCGAAGTGTTCGGTCGCACGCCGCTGGCAGACATTGATCCGGATCAGGTGGTTGCGCTCGGCGCAGCGGTTCAGGCCGATTTACTCACCAACCAGTCGCGGCAGGACGAGGTGCTGCTGCTTGACGTGATTCCGCTGTCGCTCGGCCTTGAGACGTTTGGCGGCGTCGTCGAGAAAGTGATCCCGCGCAACAGCCCCATTCCCACTGCGCAGGCGCAGATCTTCACCACCTTCCAAGATGGCCAGAACGGGATGGACATCCACGTGTTGCAGGGCGAGCGCGAGCTGGTCGACGATTGTCGTTCGCTGGCGCGCTTCAGGCTCACCGGCATTCCTCAGATGCCCGCGGGTATGGGGCGGGTCGAAGTGAGGTTTCAGGTCGATGCCGATGGGATTCTCTCGGTCAGCGCCAAAGAACAGACGACGGGCGTTTCGCAGGCGATCACCGTCAAGCCCACCCACGGATTGAGCGACGACGAGATCGAGCAGATGCTGCTCGATTCGATCGATCACGCCGAAGACGACATGCAAAAGCGGCAGCTTCGAGAACAGCAGGTCGAGGCGAAGCAGATTCTCGTCAACGCCCACAAGCAGCTGCTCGAGAATGGCGACCTGTTGAACGACGATGAAAAGCGCGCGTTCATCGATGGCATCGAAGCGCTCGAGAAAATCGCCGCCGGCGACGGAAATCACCTTGAGCTCAAGGCGGCGGTCGCGACGCTCGACGAGCAGAGCAAACCCTTTGTCGAACGGATTATGAATCGGTCGATTCAGCGCGCGGCAGTGGGCCACCGAATCGAGGAGTACTGAGCGTGGCGAAGGTCCATTTCGTTTCGGCGTTGCAAGACGTCATTGTCGACGTGCCAGCGGGAACCACGCTGCTCGACGCTGCCGAAGCGTGCGGCGCCCAGGTGGGTCACAGCTGCGGCGGAGTGTGCGCGTGCTCCACCTGCCACGTCTGGGTGAAGAAGGGTCTGCAGTCGCTCTCGGAACAGCAGGACGACGAAATGGACCGCCTCGATCAGGCCTTCGACGTGAAGCCCTTTTCGCGGCTCGCCTGCCAGTCGAAGGTCAACGCCTTGGATCTCGAGGTGATCATCACTGAGGAATCGCTGGTCGCATTCATGGATGAGAATCCAGATACCCGGCGCAAGCTGATCGCTGAATCGAAATGGCCGATCAGAAAGTGATCATCGGCCTCGTGTGAAG
>JANOHG010001298.1:0-3944 GCA_031406375.1 Archangiaceae bacterium
AGGCGCCCATGCCCTGGGCGCCTCCGGTGACGATGATCTTCAGGTCCTGGAGGTTCATGAGAAGCTGTTTATGCAAGATGAGGCTTGGTACGCACTCGAAAACACTCCTTGAACCAATACCTCGCGCTGCTTCGCCGCCGGCCGGCGTTCCGAAATCTGTGGTTGGGCGCTTGCGTGAGCCTGGCGGGCGATTGGTTCTCGTTGATCGCGCTCTACACTCTGCTGCAGGAATACACCGGCAGCGGCGAGGCGATCGGCGTGATGCTCGCGGCGCGTTGGATTCCTTCGGTGCTGTTTGGTCCGCTCACGGGCGTGGTCGCCGACCGCTTCTCGCGTCGGAAGATCATGGTCATCTGCGACCTGCTGCGCGTGGTGGTGGTGTTCGGCTTCTTGCTGATTCAATCGAAGGATGACGTCTGGCTCGTCTACGCGCTCACCTTCCTTCAGATGACGATGACCGCGTTCTTCGAGCCCGCGGAACAGGCGTCGATTGGGGGCACGGTCAACCCCGATGAGATCGTCACTGCCAACACCCTTCACGCTGCAACCTGGAGCGCAATGCTCGGCTTCGGTGCGGTGCTCGGCGGATGGGTGGCGGCGAACCTGGGGCGCGACGTGGCCTTCGTGATCGACGCGTTGAGCTATGCGCTGTCGGCGTATTTCATCAGCCGTGCCGCCATTCCGTTCGTCGCGCCGACCACGCCGCATACGTTGCGCCAGGCTTCGAACGACTTCGTCGAAGGCTTGAGACTGCTCAGATCCGATGCGCGCGTGCGGCGGGTGTTGTGGGTGAAGAGTGGTTGGGCGATTGCGGGAGGCGGCGGAGTTCTTCTTTATCCAGTGATGGGTGAACGAGTCTTCGCGGCAGACGGATCGCCGGCGTTGGCGATCGGCGTGCTGCTGGGGATGCGCGGAGTCGGCGCTTTTCTTGGGCCGTTGCTCGCGCGCCGGTTGGGCGGGGATTCTGAAGCGTTCCTGCAGCGCGCGATCAGCCTGTCTTTCTTGACGACGATGATCTTCTGGACAGGCTTTGCCTGGGCCCCGACGCTGGTCGTGGGCGCGCTGCTGCTCGCGTGCGCCCATACGGGAGTCGCGACGCAATGGGTCTTCTCGAACTGCCTGATCAACCTCTGGGTGAAGGACGAGTTTCGCGGTCGCGTGTTCGGAGTCGACTTGATGCTCTACACCCTGGTGCTCGCGATCTCAGCCTGGGGCACAGGAGCGTTGCTTGATCGAACCGGTGCGAGCCCACGGGTCCTGATGACGATCCTCGCGGCACTGCTGCTGGTGACTCAACTGGGTTGGTGGCTGCTCAAGCCGCGCGAGCCGGCGAACTCCAACTAAACATTCATTCAGGCCCGTCAAACACGCCATCCCACGTTTCACCAGGAGGCACCGCCTGAAGCATTTCGCAGCGCTTGATGTAGCGCGTTGACAGCGCATCGCCTTCGGGTCCCGCGAAGATCGCAAAAGCGATGCGCGCCTCGGCGAACTTTCGTGCCTGGTACAGCTCGAGCGCCGCCTGCCACTTCAGCAGCGCCGCAGTGCCTGCGACGTCGCTTTTCGCGTCACCCAACAACTCATACACCCGCACTGGCGCATCACGTCGGTGAAGTCGAACCTGATCCACTTCGCGAAAAATGAAGGTGTCACCGGCGGCGGTGCGAACCGCTTCGGTGCAAAGGATCACCGCCGAATACTTCTTCGACAGCGTCTCCAGCTTCGCGGCAGTCGCTACCGACTCGCCCATCACCGTGTAGTTGAGCCGGTGCTCGGTCCCCATTTCGCCAACCAATGTTTCGCCAACATCGAGGCCCGAACGGAAAACCATCTCGGTTCCCGCGATTTTTTCCCAGGCCTTGCGACGCTGGTTGAAACGGGCACGCATCTTGAGCGCCGCTTCGCACGCCGCCTTCGCCGGAGAAGCCAGTCGCACCGGCGCGCCCCAGAACGCCATCACCCCATCACCCAGGTACTTGTCGACCTGACCGCGGCACGCGATCACCACCTCGGTCATCTCGCTCAGGTATTCTTGGAGCATGTCGACCAGCACGCGCGGCTCGATGCGCTGAGCGAGCGCAGTAAAGCCTTCGATGTCCGAGAAGTAGACGGCGATTTGCAGCCGTTCGGGCTTCATCAACCCGACGTCGCTCTCGACGCTGCCAAGGACCTGGGCTGGCAGCGCGCGGCCCAGCGCATGGGTGACGAACTCGCGCAGCGATCGTTCGAGGGTGCGCGCGTAGCCCAGCGCCGCGAGGAACGTGAACGACGCGGCCAAAACCGGAGCCACCACCGGTATCCAGCGCAGCTGTGAGAGGAGCATCGATCGGCCGACCCACGCGACGCCCACCGCGAGAATGCCGAGGACGATGAGGTACCCAATCCAGCCTGAACGTCGAAGCAGCGAGGCATAGGCGACGGCGATCAACGCCCCTCCGAACGCAAACGCGATCGTGATCCAGAAGTCGACCTGCGGAGTCGTTCGGGTGACCGAGCGCGAGTGCAGCAGGTTGACCAGCGCCTGACCCATGACTGCTCCGCGAGGAAGTCGGCCGATCGGCGTCGACATCCGCGGGCCATCTGCCTCAGACAGCACAACGACTCGGCCCGACAGCTCGTTGTCGTGGTGGCGCACCCCGCGCTTGTTCTCGTCGTCCTCGAGGTTGAGCAGCAGCCGCCAGACAGGCACTGCCCGCTTCATCGTGCCTCGGCCGCCCGTCCCCACTTCGGGCGCGTCCCAGGTGAGCAGCGTACGCCCGTCTTCGCCCATCGGCACCGAGAGCCGATCGCCGATGAACAACGTGCCGCTGAACCAGCGCAGCTTCGTCGATTGGGTCAGCTTCATCACCGCCAACAGCGGAGCCGAAGCGAGCACCGCCAGGCGCCCGTCGAGCTCGGTCGCAACGAGGTGAGGGAAGTCGCGCACCTCGCCATCGAAGTCGGCAACTGCGCGCGCGACGCCGGAAACGACGCCAGGCACCAACAGCGCAGCGACAGGGCCTTCAAGTGTGCGCGCGCGGGTCAGTTTCGTCGGGTCGATTCCTTCGACGATAATCTCAGCCGATCGCACTGCGAGCCAGCTCGAGCCCACCTCGAAGGCCGAATCATCTGGCGTCTGCGCTCGAACGATCACCGCTTTGACTTCGAGCATCGCGCCCAGCGCGTGCGCGCGTTGCTCAGTCAGCGCTGCTGCCCACAGCTGAAGCTTGGCGTCGGAAGGAATCAAGAACGCTTGCGTGCGGGTCGCGATCACCCGACGAACGTCCTCGATCGGCGGTTCGCCTACGGGGAACTCACCCACTTTCACCATCCAGGGCTTGAGCTCGCGATCGGGGGGGCGTGGGGCGGCGCTTGACCACCCAACCGGAAGAACAACCTTGTCGCCGATCTTTTCGAGCTTGGCACCCAGCAGCTCGTCGTCGGATCGCGCCTTGTCTCCCTTGGACGGAATGCAGGTGCGGGCCGAGAGGTCCGAAAGTGGCACATCGAGCAGCACCAGGCCCGCGCCTTCGCGAAGCGCCTGCTCGGCGAGGCTGCCGTACAGCTCGCGCGGCCAGGGTCTCACCGCGAGCGCAGCGTTGGCCGCCTCGCGCGCACTGGCCAGCGTGTCGTCGTCAACCGTCGCCAGAACGACCTCATCCGACCGGTTCGATTGCTCGCCATAGGCGCGCATTCGCCAATCGAAGGTGATCAACTCGAGCCGTTCGAGCCACTGGCGCAGCACCTCATGCCAGGCAGGCGGCTCATCGCTGATCGCGCGTGGCACCCGGAATCCGACCGCGGATCCCAGCAGCGAGCCAATCAGCGTGGCCCAGAAGAACGAGACCCCGAACCTTCGCGCGAAGCGCAGGCCGGCGGATTGGAAGAGAGAGGGAGCCACGAAGTACCTTCGACTATGCTGCCTTACCCATGGCGAATCGAAAGCTTCTGTTTGCGGCTGCCCT
>JANOHG010001305.1:0-5887 GCA_031406375.1 Archangiaceae bacterium
GGTGCTCCAGTTGCCTCCCGACGCGTTCGTCCAGGCGATGAGCGCGGCTCCCACATTGAAGTTGGTGCTCGTGGCGCCGGTGAGCCCCGCCGCGCTCGCGACCAACGTGTACCCGGCGCCGGTAGCATTGAGGCTGACGCCCGCGAAGGTCGCGACTCCCGCCACCGCGGCCTGCGTCAGCGTGCCCGAGAGCGTTGCCCCACCGGGATTCGCGCCGAGTGCCAGCGTGACCGATCCGGTGAATCCGGTGGCTGTGTTCCCGAACGCGTCGCGCGCGACGACCTGCACCGCCGGCACGATCGGCGCGCCGACCGAAACGCTTCCCGGCTGCACGGAGAAGGCCAACGTGGTCGCGGTCGCGGCCGTGACACTGAACGCGGGAGAGGTCGCCGCGGTGAGTGCACCGGACGACGCCGTCAACGTGTAGCCAACGCCCGCTCTGTCGATGGCAGTCCCGCTGAAGGTGGCGACGCCGCCGACCGCATTCACGGAGGTCGTCCCACTCAGCGTCCCGCTGCCGGGGTTCGTCCCGATCGCGAGCGTCACGACGCCGGTGAAGGTGGCCGAGGGATTCCCAAGACCGTCGCGTGCCTGGACGACTATCGCTGGGATCGCCGCGCCCGCGGTGGAGTTCGCGGGCGGAGTGGTGAACGCGAGCTGCGTCGCTGTCGAAGCCAACGCGGTGGCGGTGAAGGTCACCGGACTGCCGGTGAGGCCGGTGGCAGTCGCAGTCAGGGTCTGTGAGCCGGCACCCGAACCAAGCGTCCATGTGGTCGCTGCGTTGCCGTTCGCGTCCGTCAGGATGCTCGCGGCACCGACCGAGCCGCCGTTCGCCGCCGCGAACGACACCGTCACGCCAGAGACTCCAAGTCCGTCGGTGGCGGTCACGCGCGCGGTAACGGGAGTCGGCAACAGCGTTCCGGCCGGCGCGCTCTGACCGCTGCCGCCGACGGCCGCGATCGCACTCGGAACCGGCAAGACCGTCACACTCGACGTGTCTGCCGCTCCGTTGATGGAGATCTCAGAACTGCCGACCCCGCCGTTCGAATCGGTGGCCTCGGCCCGCAGTTGCACGCTCTTCCCGGCTTTCGAAAACGGCATCACCCAACTGACTTCAAAAGGTGAAACGGACGATTGTCCAATCGCTGAACCATCGGCTTTCCAAACGACGGTGGTCGCGCCCACCGAGTCATCCACCACGCCCGCGCGCAACCGAACCAAGGTGCCAACGGTAAACGTCGCCTGTGCGGTCGGCGCGACGATGGATACCTGTGGCGCGCCATCAGCGACGACCAACACGTCGAACCCTGTCTGCTGAATTTGACCTGCGCTGTCGACCCCTCTCACGTCGAGTCGGAACTGTTTTCCTGCGTCAGCCGCGGGTGGCGTCCACACAAATCCAAAGGCGTTCGACCCGGAAAGGTCTCCAGCCACGGCAGTGAAGACGCGACGAGTAAACAGCGCGTTGCCATTCACCAGCAGCGAAACATCCGCTCCAATGCCCAATGCGTCGTCTGCGATTGTGCCCGAGATCGACAGCGACGCGCCTGCGGTTGCCGTCACTGGCCGCGCAACTGGCGACGAGATGATCAGCAACGGAGGTGTGTCTTGAGCGACGACGATCGCGACCGCGATGATCGGCACCTTGGCTCCAAAGCGGTCAATCGCCTCGGCGCGCAAGACCGCCGACGTTCCAACGCTCGCCAGTGGGGGGACCCACGTCGTTTCCCACAACGGCACCGCCACCGTCGTTGCAGTCCGTTTGCCCGGCGAGGGCGGCAGGACCCGAGCTTCCATACGCGGCGTCGACACCACCCCAACCGCCGAGCCATCGATCGTGAAGCGCACCGATTGAAAGTCGATTGCCGCGAGCGTGCCGGTCTTCCAGTCACCGCTGGTGACCCGCAGAGTCACCGGCAGCCCCGCAGGAACCGAGTTTCCGACCAGCGGCCTTTCCCAAACGACACCCAGCGTGCTCGCAGTTGCGCCGCCGGTCACCAAAACCGCGACCTCAGCTGACACAGTTCTTTGCCCCGCCGAGTCAACCGCCACCGCGCTCAGCTTCAGCGTTCCGCCTGCGTTGGGGGGTGCACGAACCTGGAACGCAAACGGCGGCGCCACCGCGGATCCGACCGGCACACCCGCGACGAGGAACTCGACCCGTGCCAATGCGACATCGTCAGACGCTTCGGCCTTCACCTCAAACGAACTGCCGGCAGCGACCGCCGCGGGCGAGATGAAGCGCACCGTCGGAGCGCCGTCGAGCACGGTGACACTGGCCGTGGCCTGGCGACTCGAGTTCGAGGCGCGAACGATGACGGTGCCAGGCTTTCGACCAATGATTTTTCCGTCAGCAGACACCAACGCAATTGACGCGTCGTCCGAAGCCCACACAGTTCCCAAAAAGCCAGGTGTGAGATCGACGTGCGCGCCATTAGACAGCACGCCGTCAAGTTGCAACGCCGCTTCTCCTCCAACCCGCGGCACTGTCACCGCAGGTGGAACGATCTGAATCGTCGACAGGCTCAGCGAGGCGTCAACCAGCACTGACACCGTGGCGGTGGATCCGGCGTAGCTCACCTCAATTGACGCCTGCCCGGCGCGCTTTGCGACGACTTCGCCCGAGCTGGTCACCACCACCACCGAGTCGTCCAGCGAACGGAACGTTGCGCCCTGCCCTGGCCCAATCTCCACTTCGCCTGCGATCGCGAAGTCAGCCTTTACCTTCAACGTTTGCCGCGCGCCGAAGCCCGCCAACAACAGCGATGAAGGAACAGCCTTGATGCCGATCAGCGAGTCGAACGCCTGGTCGTTCGTGAACTCAACGGTTGACCGATTGAGCCGACGGCCGAAGGCATCCTCAAAGATGAGATCGGCCACCAACACGCCATCCGCGGGCACAGGCCCCGCCGATGGAATCACCCACTTGAGCGTATTCGAGCTGAGCTTCGTCCGCGCCCGCACCCGTCGCGCATTCACAAAAGCAGTGCTCTCGGCCTCTTTGAGATTGCCGCTGACCGCGCGCAGCCTCGCGCTCGACGCGCCCAGCAGGGTCAATTCTGCGAATACCGCCTGACCGTCGACCTCGGCTGTCACGACTATCTGCCCCTGCGAGGCCTCGGCCTTGAGGCTCGGTTCGGTTCGAACACGCAGCGAAGGCCCATTGGGCGCGAACGAAATCACCTTCGGATTTCCGCTGCTGCCGTCGGCGCGCAGCGCATGGACCGTGACCGCCAAATTTCCGTCCTCTGGAAACGGCGCCGTCAGAGGAATCAGCAAATGAAAGGGAACCACGCTCGAGCGGTCGCGGCTCACCACCAACTGGCTCAGATGAGCAAAGGAACCGCGCGGGCTCGCGCCATCGACGGTAACCACCAACTGCTCGGCTCCGCCTTCTGCGTCGAATGCCAGATCTACCGAGACAGAACCCACACGCATCGGACGAAGCGGAAACGCGCTCAACACCTCAGCCTGCGCAAGCGCCGCGCTGGGAACGAGGGTGAGCAACGCAAGGATGAGTCGTATTGTCTTCACCCTATGGCGTTTCCATTTTGACTTGCGCTTTTGCTCGGAGCGAAGCGATCAGTGAATCGAATGCTTGCCGCTGACGATGCGGAGCGATGCGCCCCGCCACCCGCGCCTTGATTTCCTCGAACTGCGGAATGCGCGCCTCTTGCCGTTCGATCAGCACCACCACCGACCAGCCCTGCTCACCCTGAATCACAGCCGACACTTCTCCGGCCTTCTTCAGCGCCAGCCCAGCCTTCGCCTCTGCGGAATCCGGCGCGTTGATCCAACCGACGTCGCCTTTCGCAAAACGCTCAGGCCCGTCGGCAGCCGCTGCGACCACCTCAAACGGCTCTTTCTTAAGTCGGGCAACCAGCGCCAACAGTCGCGCCTTCGATGCCGCCGTCACGCCATTCGCCATCAGCCGACTCAAATGCGCGCGCGCGGGCTCACCGAAGTCCTCGCGATGAGTGGTGTAAAAGTCGCGCAGCTCTTCCTCGGTCGCAGGGCCTTGCTCATTCTCGACCCGCGCGAGCAATGCCTGAATCTCTAGCCGCTGCTCGAGCTCCTCGACCTGCCGGCGAACCTCTGCCGAGGTGTTGAGGCCTCGACGTTTTGCCTCTTCAACCAACAGTTTCTTGTCGACCAGGGACGACACGAAGCTGCGGTAACCCGTTTGGGTGTCCAGCTGGCTTTGAAGCGCGGGAGGCAGCTGTTTCGCGTACTGCTCGACGTCCTGCTTCGAGACTGAGCCCGTTGACCACCATGCGAGAGGAGGCCCGGCATCGGGAACGCGCGCGCTCATCGACGGCTTTGAGCACGCAACCAACGCAACAAGAGAAAACCACCGCCACTGATGCACGCCTACTCCAGGGAGAACGAGGCTCCTACCGTGAACTCGCGAACTAAGACAAGAGGGCTACAACCGGAACGGAATCACGAAACTGCAACGACCAATCTTCAAAAGCATTGGCGCTCACATCGATTCGATTTGCTCTTCAGAATCAGGGGACCACAGGCAACGAGCGAAACGGTTGCAAAGAGAACAACCGAGAGGGAAACACGCATAGAACCGGGCAGAGCAGGTACCCGGCCAGCGCCAACCCCGCGATTCGCCAGCTTGCATTTTTCCGGTGCGTCCATTTTTTCGGACGACCCGTCTCACCGAAGGACCCCGATTCCAAGCGAATTGGGAGTACTACCGAGGCCTCTCAATATGAAACCAGACGACTGCCACCCAAAGGGACGCACGACCTTGCACTCGGAAAAGCAGCTGAAGCGGCCTGCACTGTTCGCGCTGATGGTCATCATCAGTTGTGCTGAGGCTCCACGGCCGATCACGGCAGAAGCCGCAGTCGACGTGGTGGCAAAGGTCGGTGCTGACTCGCTGACGGTGAAGGACGTCGAAGCGCGACTTGCCGAGCAACCCGACTTCGTGCGCGCTCGGTATCAAACACTCGAGCGCAAGCGCGAGTTCGTCGACACGCTGGTGCGTGAGCAGTTGCTGGTGGCCGAAGCGCACCGACAAAAGCTACAGAACGATCGCGAGGTCAAAGCGACGGTCGAGAAGGTGCTGGTGCAAAAGCTCCTTCAGAAGGAACTGGTGGTGCCGTCCCCTTCCGAGGTCGAGTTGCAGGCCTGGTACGACGCGCATCGAGATGAGTTCGTTCGTCCTGAACGCATTCGGGTTTCGCACGTACTGTGGCCGAGCTCAGCGGCGACAAAGTCGTCGGCCAGAAAGGAACGGGAAAGGCTCACCAAGTTGAAAAGCGAGCTTCAGTCAGCCGCTTTCGCCGAGCTTGCCCAACGCGAGTCGAAAGACGAGCCCTCGCGCTCGTCGGGTGGCGACCTGGGGCCGAGGACGCGCGACGAACTCACCGCGCTTTGGGGCGCAACGGTCACTGAAGCGGCGTTCACGCTCATCGCACCGGGCGAGGTCGCTCCGATCGTAGAAGGGGCAAAGGGCCTGCACCTGTTGCGGCTGATTGGCCGTCAGGTTGCCCAGACTCAGACTTTCGAAGAAGCGCGCGCGGGAATCGCCAACCGACTCGCCGGAGAAGCCCGAGCAACGCAGCTCGAGGCGCTCGTTGCCCGGTTGAGAAAAGCGTCGAGCGTCGAGATCGACGAGAAGAATCTGGCCAAGGTCGCAGTGAAGGCGCCCAGTGGACCATTGGTGCCGTAGGTCAACTCGGATGACTGGCGCGCATCGAGCCTCGCGCGATGCACCTTAACGGGCAACGCTGAGTAGGCACTTGAGCCTGCTACCTGTCGTTGAGCCAGCGAACAATCGCTTGCTTGATCTCAGACCGGTCGTCATCTGGCGGCACTCCAAACGGAGCGTACGTTGTCTCGACCACCTGCGCGGCAGCAGCAGGCCTTC